>JABDLO010000027.1 GCA_013002995.1 Saprospiraceae bacterium
GTTTATTGTTGATGAGTAGTGCATACATCGCCATTGGAATCTTTGCAAGTAGCATAACCCGAAATCAAATTGCAGCCTTTATCATGGCTCTGTTGATATGCGTGTGTTTCCATTTTTTATTTGGCATTCTTGCTGCGGGGAGCACCGGCTTGGTATCCGAAATCTTTGACACACTAAGTCTGACAAGTCACTACGATAGCATTACGAGAGGAGTCATTGACTCGAAAGATTTAATTTATTTCATTTCATTAACCGCCATAGGATTATTCCTGGCTGAATACATGGTCTCTAAAAGGAATTGATTATGAACAGCAAATTAATCTCATTACTGTGGATCATCGGGATCATCTTAATGGTTAATCTCCTTTCCAGGGATTTCTTTATACGACTTGATCCCACCGAAGATAAGACATATACACTCAGTAAGGCTACAAAGAATATACTCAGCAATCTTGAAGAACCGGTTACCGTTTCTGCTTACTTCACTAAAGGTTTGCCTCCTCAATATGGAAAGACTCTCACCGACTTTGAGGATTTATTGAAGGAGTACAGTACTCGTTCAGGAGGAATGGTCAACTATGAATTTTTCAATCCCAATGAAAGCGAAGAACTGGAACAGCAAGCCGTTCAGAGTGGAATACAACCACTGTTGATCAATGCACGTGAGAAAGATGAAGTCGTTCAAAAGAAGGCCTACATGGGAGCGACCATCAATCAGGGTGAGCAAGCAGACTTGATTCCTTTTATCAGTCCGGGATCCCCGATGGAATACAACCTTACAACCAGCATTAAGAAAGTTTCTGTAGCGGAAAAGCCATCTATTGGAATCATTCAGGGTCATGGAGAACCTCAGTTCAGTCAGATAGGTCAGATATATCAATCTCTTAGCATACTATATGATATTGAAGAAGTGAGATTGGATGCTGCCATCCCTTCTCGTCATCGGACAGTTATTTTACTCAATCCAGTTGATTCTATTACAAATGAAGAATTCAGTTTGATTGATCAATATTTAGAATCAGGTGGAAAACTATGTGTGGCCTTTAATGCTGTACAGGGAAATTTTCAGACTGTCCAGGGTGAAGCAGTTAATAACGGTGTAATAGATTGGCTAGCAACTAAGGGGATCAATGTAACCAATGGTTTTGTACTTGATGCAAGCTGTGGGTCCATCGGGGTACAACAAAAACAAGGATTCTTTACCGTTAACACCCAGGTTGAGTTTCCTTACTTCCCCAGGGTAACTTCATTTCCTGAACATCCGATTACCCAGGGAATTGACCAGATTGTTTTTCCTTTTGCCAGCCCCATCAACTTTAGAGGCGATTCAACTTTAAGGTTTACACCTATTGTTACGACCTCGGAGAATTCTGCTATTCAGAATCTACCTGTCTACTTCGATGTTCAACGACAATGGGCTTCACAGGATTTTCCACTGGGAGCTACTACTCTTGCTGGTGTTGTTGAAGGAGATTTCGGTGGTAATGGCACTTCCTCTAAAATGGTAGTGTTTACAGACGGAGATTTTCCGATTGCTGAAGGAGCGAGCAATGCCAATGCGGATAATTTTAGTTTGCTGGTCAATGCCATAGACTGGTTATCCGATGATACCGGGTTGATTGATTTAAGAACAAAGGGTGTGGCATCAAGGCCGATAGAGGAGATCGAAGACGGCAAGAAGAACACTTTAAAATGGTTGAATTTTCTGTTGCCACTTGCACTTGTATTAGCATTCGGGTTGTACCGGAACAGAAGAAATAAATTGATTAGGAACAGGAGAATGCAGGAAAGCTATTCATAACATCTAAAAGAGAAAGGACATGCAATTCAACAATAAAATATTGGCGACCATATTCTTTGTCTTGCTGGGTATCTGGCTACTCAAGAATGTTGTTTTTACTGGTTCCTCAGACAGGAGTTTCAGATCAACATTGATGCAGGTGGACACCTCCACTGTTGACCTGTTGATCTTTATGCCTAAAGGGATTGACAGCACCAGCATAGAATTAAATCGAGCTGGTTCAGGATGGAAAGCTACTAAGGGAAACATCGAAGTAGATGCTGTTGCAGATAGAGTTCAATCCATATTAGGCCAATTAACCGATATCCCTACCAAAAGATTGATATCCAAATCTTCAGAACGACATGCTGATTATGAAGTGACAGAAAATGTCGGAAAGATCATTGAGCTTTACAGCAAAGGTAAATTGATTGAAAAGGTAATATTTGGTCGTTTTAATTTCAACCAAAATACGAGGGAAGCCACTTCATATGCCAGACTTGGAGATGAAGATGATATTTATTCAGTCGATGGTTTTATGAGTATGAGCTTCGATGTTGATTTTAATAGTTTTAGAGATCGTCAATTGTTAAATGTCAATCAGGCAGACGTAAAAGCCTTATCAATAATCAATGAAATGGGATCGATGGTGTTTTCAATGCCCTCCCAGGGCAATTGGCTCGTGAATGCAACTACGCCAATTGATTCTTCTCAGATGGCAACATATCTTTCTGGATTATCCAATGTAAGTGGCAATGAATTCAATGATGGTTTTACTCCACAATCACAACCTATTAAAAGTCTTGAAATCACGGCAGATAATTCAATTGGAAATTTAAGGATAGACTGTTTTAACGGAGGGAATGGTTTCATCATCAAATCCTCCTCTAATCCCGGATTCTTTGTGTCAGATAGT
>JABDLO010000028.1 GCA_013002995.1 Saprospiraceae bacterium
CTACCAACACTTCTGTGAATGTTGATCGAAGATTCGACAGGGGATCGTTCAATGCCAATTACAGCTACTTAAGCGATGAAGGATTTACGCCTGACCGGGCTGATGGGTCTTCTACCAATAACCTGAAGAAACACAACCTTGGAATTGGAGCTAAAGCTTCACTTGAAAATGGACTTGAAATATCAAGTACTTTGAATTTTATTAAATCATCAAGGGTAACTCCACCTGCTGCTGTAGGTAATGGTTCTAATCCTTCAGGGGCATCACTATTTGCCAATGTGGTATACACTCCTCGAAGTATTGACCTGAATAACCTTCCATACCAAAGTCCTATTGATGGTTCTCAGGTATACTACAGAAGAGGTTCAGCAATCCAGAATCCTTATTGGACAGCTAATAATATCTGGGATGATGAAGATATCCAACGGGTATTCGGTACCATTAATTTGAGTTATGAACTCACAGAAGGATTGAGTGCCCAGTACCGTGTAGGTATCGATAAATACTCACAACAACAACGCAGAAATGTAAATAAAGGAGGTTCTCAGGTTCCAAATGGACAATATAGTACTTCTGAAAGGTTGAACAGCATTACTGACCACGTCCTTAACTTACTATACAATACCAGGTTGACTGAAGATCTGGAATTGGACGGACTGGTAGGTGTAAATTTCAGGAGAGAAAACAGAGATCAGACCTTTGCCAATAGTACCAATCAGTTTGTATTTGGTCTGTTGAATCACAATAACTTTAAGACTCATAATAACGCATCCTTTTTCAGAGATGAAAACAACATCGGTGCTTATGCTACAGCTACACTTGGGTTTAAGAGTTTTCTATATCTGAACTTGCAGGCAAGAAATGACTGGACTTCTACATTGGAACCAGAAAATAGATCTGTTTTCTATCCTTCTGCTTCATTGTCATTCATTCCTACAGAGGCAATATCATCTCTACAGAACAATACAATAGTGAATTATTTGAAACTGAGATTGGGTTACGGTACTTCAGCCGGTTATCCTAATCCTTACCAGACCAGACAGATACTTGGATCTACTCCAAGGGTTTTCCAGACGGCAGGAGGAGCTAACCTTGATGTAAATACAGTAAGTAACAATCTCGGTAACCCTAATCTTCAGGCTGAAAAACACAAAGAACTTGAATTCGGCTTAGAAGCGAAATTCCTCGACAATAGAGTAGGGGTTGACCTATCATTGTATAATAAGCAATCCAGTGATTTGATCATCGGGTTACCACTTGATCCGGCGACCGGATTTACAAGTACAACTGTTAATGCAGCAGAGGTTGAAAACAAAGGTATCGAGCTTGGGTTGAACATCGTTCCTGTATCAGGATCTTTCTCCTGGGATTTCACTCTTAACTACACCAGAAATAGAAATGTAGTAAACAGTGTAGCTGAAGGTATCGATCAGTTTGCATTTGCCGGATACAACAACCTGGGTAACTTCGCTATCCCTGGTGAACAGTATGGTGTTATCATGGGACTTCCATTCACCAGAAATGATCAGGGAGAACTTCTTGTTGGAGCCGATGGAAATTATGTCCCAGGACAGGAAATAGAAGTAATCGGAAATCCTAACCCTAACTTCCAGGCCAATTGGATCAACAATTTCAATTACAAAGGCCTTGGATTTGGTTTTCAATTCTCTTACCAGGATGGTGGAGATATCTATTCCGTAACAACAGCAACAATGCTTGCCAGAGGTCTTACAGAAGATACCAACGTAGATAGGTTCTTGCCTATTATTCAGCCTGGTGTATTAGCATCAGATGGAACTACTCCTAATAATATCCAGGGGTACATTGGAGACTTTTTCTTCAGGTCATACTTCTTTGCCAATGAGGGAACCATCTTCGATGCAACTCATATTAGATTGCGAGAAGTAACCTTATCGTACCAGATACCTCAGTCATTATTGGAGAGCTCTCCTTTTGGGTCGGCTTCTATAGTACTGGCAGGTGAAAATTTATGGTATAACGCACCCAATTTTCCGGAGCATGTGAACTTCGATCCTGAAGTATTGTCTCTTGGAGTTGGAAATGGAAGAGGATTTGACTTCATCACAGGCCCTACGGCCAAGAAGTATGGAGTGACACTCAACTTGACTTTCTAAAGCACACCACTAGGAAAATACTGGCAGTAAAGTTTTAAGCTGTAATAAAGCAGCCTGGCAGTTCTATGGAATTCAAATAAATTAAATCAAACTAAAATGAAATACATAAATAAATTATTTCTGGTGTTATTGCTGGGATTCACCTTATCCTCCTGTAGTGACCTTACAGAGTTGGAATTATTGGATAATCCCAATGCAGTAACGCCTGATAATGCAGGAATTGACTTTCTGTATAATAATGTTCAGTTGCAATTCAGAAACTTCCATAATGGTCTGCACTTTGACGCAGATGGCCTCATCAGATATACAACGATGGGAGCCTTTACATACAATAATGCTTTAACTCCAGTAACTGGCAACAATGAATGGAACACGGCTTATGCCAATCTCTTTCCTGATATGGATGCTTTGATTGCTTTGGCCCAGGAAAGGGACCTAAATGTTTATGAAGGAAATACATTGGTGATGAAAGCCTATGTATTATCGTCAATGGTGGATTTCTTTAAAGATGTTCCTTATTCACAGGCTGGCCAGGGTACCGATGTCATCTCACCAGGTGCGGATGAAGGATCTACCATCTATGCTGAGGCAAATGCACTACTTGATCAAGCCATAGAATTATTGGGCGAGGGTGGAGCTTCCCCTGTAGTTGATATTTACTATAATGGATCAACCAACAACTGGATTTCCTTAGCTAATACAATGAAGTTAAGAAATGCATTGAATACCAGTTTAACTGATTCAGGTGCAGGCAACGTAATTAAATCTATTGTTGATGCAGGCAATATCATTGATCAAAACTCTGAGGATTTTGTCTTTCAATATGGTATTGAAAGAAATGACCCACCTTCAAGACATCCATTTTATAACAATCAGTATGAAAATGCTGATGGGACCTATATGGGTAATTACATCATGTGGACCATGTGTTGTGAAAAAGAAGATGAAGAAGGACAGAGCATAGAAGACCCAAGGATCAGATATTATTTCTACAGACAAGTAGATAATTCATTGAATCAAAATGCTAATGTATATTCCTGTCATTTATCTGGCCTTCCCGGAGGCGCTCCTCCTCCTCATTATCAGGAGATAGATCCACGACTACCTTATTGTGTTGCTTCTGCCAATGGATACTACGGTAGAGATCATGGAAATGGAGGTGGAATACCACCGGATGGGCCGGTCAGAACTGTCTATGGTGTTTATCCTGGTGGTGGAAAATGGGATGGAAATACATTCCAGATAGTCCAGAATGGAGGTGTTGATGGAGGCTTAGGTAAAGGCATAATGCCTATCATTACTGCTTCATCAGTTGACTTTATGCGTGCCGAAGCTGCTTTAACAGCTAGTACAGGTGAAGATGCCAGAGCATTGCTTGAAAGTGGGGTCCGTAAATCAATATCTGTTGTCAGGTCTTTTGAATCTGTATCTCCATCTGATTTTACAGAGACAGTATTTGACCCCATCTCAGGTATGAATGTGCCTCGGGGTGAAGTATTTGGAGTAACAGATGATGACGTTGAAGCATACATTTCATTCGTTTTGGAAACCTATGATAATGCAGCAGACAAATTGGATGTCGTAATGAAAGAAGCATTCATTGCAAGATGGGGAAATGCTGTTGAAACATTTAATGCTTACAGAAGAACTGGAAAGCCTAATAATATGCAACCTGGAATTGATCCATTAGCTATTGATGCATTTCCTCGATCATTTTTGTTGCCGGCAGTCCATGTGAACCAAAATGCCAATGCTTCACAAAAGACCTTATACGACCTTGTGTTCTGGGATAATGGTACTTCTATAGTTCGATAATTAACTCAATTTAATTTCAGATCATGAAAAAAATATTATTAATAATTATATCCGGGTTCATGATCTTTACTTCATGTAAAGATGAATCCAAGGCTCCAATTATCACCTTTGATCAGGCTGGCAAAGGAGCTTATGTCAGACTGGTAAATACCAATGAAGGTGTCAATGGTTTTAACTTAAGCCAATTCAGTACATCAGCATTTGACTTTGATGTAGAATTTGTGGATGAACAACAAGGAGACCTTGTGTCTACCTATACCATCTATGCCAGTTATACACCATCGCCATTTAGCAGTACTCCTGCAAGTGCAGAAATTCTATACTTGACTCAGGATTCTGGTACATTTACAGAATCAGATCGTGGATATAAAGGCACGAATGTAAGAATCCCACTTGCAGACATAGCTTCTAAGCTAGGGCTGTCTGAAGGAGATCTTGGAGGTGCTGATGTATTTAATTTCAGAAGCGAAATTGTTCTTCAGGATGGATCTGTATTCCAATTTTCTAATTCCACTTCTGCTGTTAATGGATCTGCATTTCAAGGCCATTTTAACTTTGCTGTAAAGTTGAGTTGTCCATTGGATGATGATTCATTCATAGGAGATTATACTTTAACACATGTTTCTGGTGAGTACCCATTTGGGTTGTTCACATTTAATGGAACAGAATCATCCACAGTTAATCTGACCAAAGTAACAGGAACCAAGCGTAAGTTTGTTTACAAATGGCAGAACGGAGTGCTTGGCTCTGATTCCCCAGATGTAGATTTCGTTTTTGATATCGTATGCACGATTGTCGTGCCTGATGATAATCAAGGTACAAGTATCGGATGTGGAGGAACTATAACGCTGGGTTCACAAAATGGTGCATTTGGTACTGTTGATGTTGAGGACGACAGCTCTTTAGTTATTGACCTCAATGAGTGGGTTGATGATGGTGGATGTGGTGTTCCTGTAATTCCCATTCAAGTTAGATTGGACAAAAATTGATAAAATTGTGAAATTGAACTATTGTTCAAAAGGCTCTCAATAGCGGGAGCCTTTTTTATTTAATAAACATATTATGATTTTTTATCATATATTTGGTATTGTTAGAATTATGGACTTTACATCTGCAATAAATCAATTTAAAGATCATCTTAAGGTCAACAAGAGGTATTCACGCCATACATTGATTTCATATGATACAGACCTTACTCAGCTTTCTATTTATCTGAAAGGGCAGTATGGTATTGATAAGGTAAAAGGTTGTAATGCACAATTGCTAAGGTCTTATGTGGTACACCTTGCAAGCCTAAACCTGGCGGCAAAAACAATTAATCGGAAGATTTCCGCGATAAGAAGTTTCTTTGGATATCTACTTAGATGTGGAACCATTGCATCTGACATTACTGAAAGGATTATTGCTCCTAAAATTCCGAAAAGGCTTCCAGAGTTTATAAAAGAGTCAGAAGCGATTAAAATGGATGAATGGATTGTAGAAGAAGAATTCTCCTCTTATAGAGATTATACGGTGATCGAATTGTTATATCATACCGGAATGAGAAGGGCGGAATTGATACAGCTTAATGTTTCAGATTTCGATTTTGCAAGAATGAGAGTTAAAGTTTTGGGAAAAGGAAATAAAGAACGATATATCCCATTAAACCCGGGTATAATTAGAATCTTAAAAAACTACCTTCAATTGAGAAATAACGAGTTCCCTTCTGAAGTGCCAACTTACTTTTTCTTAACTGACAAGGGAAAAAAGGTGTATCCTAAATATATATATAATGTTGTCAATAAGCTTCTTGCCAAAGTTACATCCTCCTCCAAGAGAAGTCCTCACATATTAAGGCATTCATTTGCATCTCATCTACTTAATAATGGAGCTGATCTCAATGCCATAAAAGAAATGCTTGGACATGCTAATTTATCTGCTACACAAGTATATACCCACAACTCTATCGCTAAACTTAAGGAGGCATATATGAATGCTCACCCAAAAGGGAGTAACTAAATAAAGTAAGGAAAACTTTTTATCTGTAACTCTCGTTTTTATATTTACTTGTTATACTTTATTAATGAACGTAATAAATAATTAATGGAAGTTAGAATACAATCTGTCCGTTTTGACGCTGACGAAAAACTAATCGACTACATCGAATCAAAATTAGAAAAGGCTAAAAAGTTTAACGATCGAATCATCACCATGGATGTTTTCCTGAAACTTGAAAATTCAGGACAGGTGAGAGATAAGATTGTAGAACTCAAGGCACACATTCCCGGAACTACTTTGTTTGTTGAAGATGATGATAAATCTTTTGAAGCTGCTTTTGACAAGGCAATGAATTCATTGACCAGGCAGCTTAGAAAAAAGAAGGAGATCATAAAAAACCGGCGCAACTAGTAAACATCTGCACTCACTTTTTGGATCCTAAATTATTCTTGGTAAAAAGAAAGATAATTATTTCAATTTTATTGAAAAAGTTATATTTTTGCATCTCTTTTGGAAAAAGTTCCTGAATTGCACATGCAAATTAAGAGATTGCCAGTGTAGCTCAGTTGGCCAGAGCAGCTGATTTGTAATCAGCGGGCCGGGGGTTCGAATCCCTCCACTGGCTCTTGAAAGTGTAGGGGGTGCGCCGGAGTGGGAGAGCCGGGCTAGACTGTAAATCTAGTGTCTCTGACTGAATAGGTTCGAATCCTATCGCCCCCACAAATAAGCGGGAGTAGCTCAGTTGGTAGAGCATCAGCCTTCCAAGCTGAGGGTCGCGGGTTCGAGTCTCGTCTCCCGCTCTTATTTTCTTTGCCAATGTAGCTCAGGGGTAGAGCACTTCCATGGTAAGGAAGGGGTCGGGGGTTCAAATCCCTTCATTGGCTCCAGATGAAATGTAAAAGTACATTTTGAAAAGATAAAGAATAGACAATGCCGCCCCGACCGGGTCGGGCCTGTCTGCCGAAGCGGCAGCGCAGGCAGGGGTTCAAATCCCTTCATTGGCTCCAGAT
>JABDLO010000503.1 GCA_013002995.1 Saprospiraceae bacterium
GATTGTACCTCCATGCCCTCCACCCGATATCAACCTGGAGGATTGGAATAATTCCATAGTCTTAATCAGACAATCCCAGGTAGACACCCTATATCTCACCCATTTTGGCGTTGTAGAAGATAAAGAATCTCATCTTAACAAACTTGAATACATCCTCAATGATTGGGCACAATGGATGAAGACACATGCTGAAGCTAACACTCCGGTATCAGAGGTTACTCCGCAATTTGAGAAATATGTAGCAGGTCAACTCAGAGAATTTGGATTATCAGGCCAGGCCATCGATCAATACGAAGCGGCTAATCCTTCCTGGATGAGTGTAAGTGGGTTGATGCGGTATTGGAGGAAAAAACTTAATGCTTAAAAAGCGCACGATACACAACAATAATATATTGTGGCCTTTTTTAACCGCAGAGGGTCACTGAGTTTTTACGCAGTGTATCTCAGAGTTCCATTAAATCAATTAATACTTCTCCTCAGCGATACTCAGTGCCAAACTCCAAAAACTCTGTGGTTTAAAAAATGGATAAACTGCTTGATTGTAGCAGAAGAAGAAAATTTTAAATCAATCACCAGAGCAGTATTATTGTGTGAACTGTCAACTAAATTAGGCTAAAGGCTAAAGGCTAAAGGCTAAAGGCTAAAGGCTAATCTCAAACCGTCCCCCGGTTCCTTACTCTCCAGATTGAAACGATCATCCTGATGGGCAACATAATGATGGTCACCATCGCACCCGTTCCAAAGAAGAGCTTCTCATAACGGATATATTTGGCAAGACCGTATTGCTGATCGACACTCATTCCCCCCATGATGCTGATCAATCCATCCTCGTCAAGAAACCTTTGAAAGTCATACAAGGAATCCATGAAGTAAAAGAACATCGGAATGGGAAGAAATATCAATACCACCTTGATCCAGGTGATGTGGGAAAAAAAGGTATAACGCAACAAGAACATGTACCTCGTAAAAGTTATGAATATCACTATGAAGGCAATATTGGAAGCGTAAAAAGGATAATCTATTCCTAATCCGGTATAGATGGGTGCCATCAGCAGTAATACAATCACAGCCGTGATCAACCACCAAATGCCCTCTATTTTCAATAACTCTGTAATATTATAGGAACCTTCTTTCAAATGAGTATCGCTTTAAATAAAAATTATAAAAAAATATGACTCCTGTAACAAGAAGTTTGGTGATGTATTGATGCTCGCTAAAGAAAGTATTGAGATTAAGCAGGTAAATAAAAAAGGTACCCAATGCTATCCCGCCGATCGACACACCTACACTCAGAAGAAATGCATGAATCAACCTTCTATTCAATTGAAAAATGTATTTTTTCTGTAAAGCAAAATTGATGATCATCCCGGTCCCGGAAGAAATGATATTAGAAATCACCGGATTGAAGACGTTGTTAACCAATGTAAGATATAAACCATAGTCGGTCAGCGTAGCGATCAGTGACGAACTGGCATACTTAACCTTAAGAAGCATTAACTTCTTTAAGAATGATATTTTATCCTCTTTGGACAATATGAAAATGGTCTTGGTACAAAAGTGGACGCAAGATAAACCATTATAGAAGAGTACAGTAAGCTAATCCGACTATAAATGTTATGAAGCTTCAGACTCTTCAGGTTCTTCTGTTTCTTCTTCTTTGCCAGTCTCGTGAAGCTCCGGTTCCTTGAATGGTCGGGGACCGATCAATTCGATAACATCTGATTTCAGAAGCACTTCTTTTTCAAGCAAGGCTTGAGCAAGTTTATTCAGCTCTTCTCGTTTTTCAGTAAGCAGTTCCTGAGCTCGCACATATTCGCTATCAGCAAGTTTCCTTACTTCCTCATCAATTAGAGTAGCAGTCTCATCGGAATAAGGCTTGTTAAATTGATCTTGCTGCATACCATGGAATGATACGTTTCCTACTTTTTCGCTCATACCGTAAATGGCAATCATGCTGTAAGCCATCTTAGTAACCTGATCCAGGTCACTCTGGGCTCCGGTGGAGATCTTGTCAAAAACGATTTTCTCAGCTGCCCGACCACCCATCGTCATACACATCCTGTCCAGCAATTGCTCTGTACGGGTGATGTATTCTTCTTTAGGTAAGTACTGAGCATATCCGAGCGTCCCGATTCCTCTCGGAACGATGGTAACCTTAACCAATGGGCTTGCATGCTCGAGGAACCAGCCACAGATGGCGTGTCCTGCTTCATGATAAGCAATGATCTCTTTCTCTTTAGGGGATATAAGCTTGTTCTTTTTCTCCAGTCCTCCGATCACCCTGTCAAGAGCATAGTTGAAGTCATCGAGGTCTACTGCACTTTTATTCCTTCTTGCAGCGACTAGTGCTGCCTCATTACATATATTGGCAATATCAGCTCCTGCAAATCCCGGAGTCATCTCCGCCAGAGTCTCAGGATTAATAGAAGGACCTGTTTTAATATTTTTTAAATGTACCTTAAAGATGGCTTTCCTTCCTTTCAGGTCTGGCCTGTCAATTCCAATCTGTCTGTCAAATCTTCCTGGTCTTAACAGGGCATTATCTAAAACATCTGGCCGGTTAGTGGCTGCCATAAGGATCACACCTTTATCAGTACTGAAACCATCCATTTCCACCAACAACTGATTGAGTGTATTTTCACGTTCATCATTTCCTCCCTGGAAAGCACCTTTTCCACGGGCCCTTCCTATGGCATCAATCTCATCGATGAAAACAATACAAGGAGCTTTCTCTCTGGCTTGTTTGAATAAATCTCTTACCCGAGACGCACCCACCCCTACAAACATTTCTACAAAATCAGATCCTGAAATCGAGAAGAATGGTACTGCTGCTTCTCCGGCTACAGCTTTCGCCAAAAGCGTTTTTCCTGTTCCTGGAGGACCTACAAGCAATACTCCCTTTGGTATCTTTCCTCCTAAAGCGGTATACTTCTTGGGATTCTTAAGGAAGTCAACTACTTCCATCACTTCTTCCTTAGCCTCGTCCAGGCCTGCAACATCAGCAAAGGTGACATTGACATTAGAATTCTTATTATCGAATAGGGTAGCTTTAGACTTTCCGATACTAAATATTTGACCACCTGCTCCACCTGCTCCACCGCTCATACGACGCATTACAAATAACCACAAGGCTACGATGATAAAGAATGGCAACAACCACCCCATCAAAGGGCCTATCCAATTGGTCCTGGTGTCATAATAAGGATCAATATCCACTCCGTCATCCTGCAAGTCGGAAATTCGCTGCTGGAACCACTCCAGGCTTCCCACGGTAAATGAGAACTGAGGCTGGTTTAGGTTGAATCTATTAGGTAGGAGGTCAGGATACTTGTCTTCGAGAACTTCCTGTTTCAGATATACGAATCCTTCATTGTTGTTTCTAACAACAATGATGCTGTCGATCTCGCCACCTTTTGCCATTTCCTCCAATTGCCCTACGGAGATTTCTTTGGTCTTGCTGGACAGGGAAACCGAAAGGTTGACTGCCAGAATCGCCAAGATAATGATACCGTAAATCCAATATGAATTGAAATTAGGCTTGACAGGCTTTTTATTCTTATTGTTATCTTCCATTAAATCTTATTCCTTCGTGTGTCTAATTATTAACGTTTTCTAATTTCAATCGGTTTTATCTACAATCGTGTAATATAAATTTAAATCATCAGATTGTGATATTATTCATTAAGGGTGATAGTTTAAACAACATATTACACAGTCTGTTGTGACCTTCATCTACAAATTCTGGTATTCTGTAGATTGTGCATCACTCCACAAGTCTTCAATATCGTAATATTCTCTTGTTTCAGGATAGAATACATGTACAATGGTATCAAAGTAATCTACAAGTATCCACCTGGACCCTACCACACCTTCAACATGTGAGGGTTTAAATCCAAGGATGTCTTTTACTTTCTTACCTATGTTTTCAGAAATGGCTTTAACCTGAGTACTGGAATCTCCTTCACAGATGATGAAGTAATCAGTCGGAGCATCATCAAGTTTCCTCAGATCTAGTTTTAATATGTTTTTTCCTTTGATATCCTGAATGGCATCAACGATGATGTCATTTATATGAGAGTCAGAATTGAACTGTGGAGATAGTGCCTGCTGTTTTTCCAAATTATATATTTGTGTTATCTAAAAATTGACCTCTCAAAGGTAAGAGAATATGCGTTATTATGCATCAGATAGATTCGATTACCTGTGATGGCCAGCCTTGAATTTCAGAACTTTGAAGTTATCAAAAGCAACCTACATCGGATTTCCACATCTATTTCTGGACGAAGTGGACTCAACCAATGCTTATGCATTATCTCTTACATCAAATAGCAATCCAATTGAAGGAACTGCCATATCAGCCGGATTTCAATCTTCTGGTCGAGGACAAATTGGCAGATCATGGTGGGGGGAACCGGGTAAAAACATATTTACTTCAGTTATTTTGAAACCATCACATATCCAGGCCGCTGATCAATGGATCATCAATCAATCGGTTTCCATTGCAATTGTGAAATGTCTGGAAGCATGGGTTGATAAACCTATTAAAATCAAATGGCCTAATGACATTTATATCAATGACAAGAAGATCTGCGGTATTCTTATCCAATGTAATCTTGCCGGGAAAAATATTCAGCATGCCATCATCGGTATTGGATTAAATGTGAATCAGGATCAGTTTCCTGCAGAATTGCCTAATCCAACATCTTTGCTGGAAGAAACAGATGAAGAGATTGATATAATTCAATTAAGAAATGCCCTCTATGCGAGCCTGGAAGAGCATTATGGTAAAACCAAAACATTTGATGCCGTTTCTATAAGGCATCAATACCAGGAATACCTTTACAGAAAAGGTTTGCCGACATCATTTATGAAACAAGGTAAGTCTTTAATAGGCACCATTATGGGTGTTGATGAGATCGGAAGATTAATGCTCATGATCAATGGAAGGCAAGAAGCTTTCAACTTTAATGAGGTGAAAATGATTATAAATAAGAAGATATTTTAAAAATAATGGATGCAATCATCATAACAATAGGAGACGAATTGTTGATCGGACAGGTCATTGATACCAATTCTGCATGGATTGGAACTGAATTAAACGACTTTGGAGTACAGGTTGTAGAACGCATATCTGTAGGCGATGATCATGAAGCCATCATTCATGCACTTGAAGAAGCGGTTGCAAAATCCAGAATCATTTTGCTTACCGGCGGATTAGGCCCAACAAAGGACGATATAACCAAGAAAGCCATTGCTGATTTCTTCAATGATGAAATGGTATTTCACAATCCTACATGGGAGAGAATCCAGGGATTATTTAAACGATGGGGACGAGAAACCACTGACGATCATAAGGAACAGTGTTATATGCCTTCAAAAGCTGAACTTTTAAATAATAAAATGGGTACAGCTCCTGGAATGTTATTTAGGCATAAAAAATCTATTATTGTTAGTATGCCTGGTGTACCATATGAGATGAAATACATCATGGAGCACAGTGTTTTTCCGCTCATTCAATCAATGAATGAAGGTCATGAGATCTATCATAGGACCATCAGGACCATAGGAGAAGGAGAGTCCAGATTGGCATTTAAGATCAATGATCTGGTGGAAGCTTTACCGGATTTTATTAAAGTTGCTTTTCTTCCATCCTTAGGACAGGTGAGGATTCGTCTTACGGGAAGAGGAAGCAATGTTGATCAATTAAAGAAATCGGTAGATCATCATGTAGAGCAGATCAGTGAGCGATTGAAAGAATTTGTTTTTGGATTTGACCTGGAGACAGTAGAAGAGGTTATAGGAAAGTTGGCCAGAGCCAGGGGAGTCACCATTGGTCTGGCGGAGAGTTGTACCGGTGGAAGTATTTCTTCAAGGATAGTATCTGTATCCGGTGCATCTGAATATTATGCTGGAGGTATCGTGAGTTATAGTAATGAAGTAAAGATGTCAGTCCTGGGAGTAAAAGAAACTACGCTTAAAGATCATGGAGCAGTGAGTGAAGAAACAGTGATAGAAATGGCTCTGGGAGCGAGAAAGGTTTTAGGTAGTGATATTGCATTTTCTATTTCCGGAATTGCAGGCCCTAATGGTGGGACGGCTGAAAAACCGGTAGGAACGGTCTGGATGGCATGCACGGATGGGACACAGACACAGACTTATTTACTTAAAGCGGGAAAGGATAGAGAAAAAAACATCATATACTCAGGCACTTATGGCTTGAATCTGATTAGAAAATACATCATGGCTCAATAAATAACCGTAAATTTGCAGTCCTAATTATTTGAAACCAAATAACCTGATAAATGGCAAAAGTAGAATTATTGATGCCCAAAATGGGTGAAAGCATCATGGAAGCAACCATTCTTAACTGGAATAAGAATGTCGGTGATAAAGTGGAAATAGATGAAACCATACTTGAAATAGCTACAGATAAAGTAGACTCTGAAATACCTTCTCCTACGGAAGGTGTTATTTCAGAAATATTATACGAGGTTGATGCTGTTGTTGAAGTGGGAAAAGTAATAGCATATATTGAAACAGAAGGTGAAGAAGCCGTAACTGAAGCATCACCAGCAGTTGCAGATACTCAACCTACAGTTGGACCTTCATCAAATGGACACCATACCGATGTTCCTGATACACCATCAACACCGCCTACTCCGCAGGTGGATCAGATTCCATATGTCCCACAAGGAGAACCAGCACCTGCAACAGCTTCAGCAGAAAATAGGTTTTATTCACCTCTTGTGAAGAATATAGCCATGAAAGAAGGACTTAGCATTGAGGAATTAGATGCCAT
The DNA here is from genome assembly GCA_013002995.1 of Saprospiraceae bacterium. Taxonomy (GTDB): domain Bacteria; phylum Bacteroidota; class Bacteroidia; order Chitinophagales; family Saprospiraceae; genus JABDLO01. The sequence goes on from JABDLO010000503.1 coordinate 6,800, forward strand.
TCAAGGAAGTGGAGCAAAAGGCAGGGTTACAAAAAGAGATGTATTACAGTACTTGCAGCATAGACAGACCAATGGTGCTATATCAACTCCTCCGGTACATACTCAACCGACAGTAGTTACGCCTCCACCTGCACAAGAACAACAACCAGCCCAACAACAGTCAAGACCTGTTTCTGCTCCTGCTATGCCTTCATTTACAAGTGGAGAGGATGAAATCATCCAGATGGACCGCATGAGAAAGTTGATTGCTGACCATATGGTGATGAGTAAGAAGACGTCTGCTCATGTGACTTCTTTTGTTGAAGCAGATGTAACTAATATTGTCAATTGGAGAAATGCACACAAAGGAGCATTCCTGCAACAATATGGTGAGAAAATCACCTTTACCCCGATCTTTATGGAAGCTGTAGTCCAGGCGATTAAAGACTTCCCATTAATTAACGTATCTGTTGATGGTGATAAGATCATTAAGAAAAGAAATATAAACATAGGAATGGCGACGGCACTTCCTTCCGGTAACCTCATCGTACCTGTCATCAATAATGCAGATCACCTCAATCTGGTCGGTCTGACAAGGCAAGTCAATGATTTGGCCAATCGTGCAAGAAATAATAAATTGAAACCAGAGGAGATTTCCGGAGGTACATTTACATTGACCAATGTAGGAACATTCGGGAATGTTATGGGTACTCCCATCATTAATCAACCTCAGGTTGCAATTATGGCAACAGGAGCCATAAAGAAAAAGCCAGTAGTTATAGAAACTCCCAGTGGTGATGTAATCGGCATAAGATCAATGATGTTTCTGTCGTTATCCTATGACCACAGGGTTGTAGACGGCTTCCTTGGAGGATCCTTCTTAAGAAGGGTTGCTGATAACCTCGAAGCTTTTGATGTAAACAGGCCTATTTAAATATGAACTGATGACCAGGATCTTACTTGCTGTACTGTCTTTATTCCTTGCCATGGCTATATATGGGCAGGGTGATAATAATAAGCATATCAAAAAGCTGATGGATAATGAAAAATATCTGGATGCACTTGAAGTGCTTGAATCTAGTCCTTCTGACGATAAAACCTATTTCCTTCAGAGAGGGATATGTTACTACCATGTGGGCGATATTAACAATGCAATGAATGATCTGGGTGCTGCGTATGAATCAGGTGAAGAATCGGCCACATTACTGAAATACCTGGCACAGACACACCATAAAAGAGGAGAATTTACCTCAGCATCAAGGGCATATAAATTATACCTGAATGAAATAGATCGGGACGATCCAGAGCGGAAAGATATCATCCATGCTATAAAGAATTGTGCATATGGCCTGAAAGCTAAATATGCTGACCAGATAGGATTCGTAGAGAATCTGGGACAAGTAGTAAACTCTCCCTATGATGAAATAGCTCCAATTAAAAGCCCTAATTACGCTTTTAAATATTACTATTCTTCTAACAGGAAGGGCAGTACGGGGGGGCTGAGAAATGAGGAAGGACTAAAAGATGATATCTATGGGAATTATGCCTCTGACATTTATACAGTAGAGCAGATCAATGGTTCATGGACACCGTCTACAGGGGTTCCGCCACTATTAAACTCTGCACGGGATGAGACAATTCAGGGATTCAGTGACAATGGTAGGGTATTGATTTTTCTTAAGCATGGAGGAAATTCAACTCCTCAATTGGTTTCTGATACATTCTCGACAGATATTACCAACACTCCACAGGCCTTAGTTACTCCGGCCAATGGAGGACTTGGAGATAAAGACTTATTTTTTATTGATGACCAAACCTTTATTTTTTCTTCAAAAAGAAGAGGAGGTTATGGAGGATATGACCTATATATTACTTACAAGGAGGACGGGTCATGGGTGGAACCCATTAACCTTGGGCCCGAGATCAATTCTCCATTCGATGAAGTGAGCCCATTCCTGGTTAATTCCGGAAATATCCTTTACTTTTCAAGTAATAGGGAACAATCAATAGGAGGATACGATATTTATACAGCCCGTTATGGAATAGAAAGAGGTAGGTGGAATGAAGCCCAGAATATAGGATTTCCGGTATCTTCTCCTGCCAATGATATGTACTTTAGATTATCCGATGATGGAAGGTCTGCTATTTTTTCATCAGATAGAAAAGAATCTATAGGTGGCTATGATCTTTTCATTGCATATATGAAGAATCAGATACTTGAACAGTTGTCATACGTATCCCAGTTGCCATTTATCAACCGGGAAAGTGACCTTGCAGGAGTTCCCTCTACTGTTGAAGAAGAGCTTACTCCTGAACCTGAAGAAGAAGTTGTTGAAGAAAAGGAAACTCCTGTTACCAGAGTGAGAGAAATGGTGATATCCCCATTATTATATAATACTGATGAGAATACAGTAACCGGGAATAATACTAAGGTGCTCAAAGATATTCTGGACATGATGGTCATCTACCCATCCGTTAAGGTAGTCCTTACAGGTCATACACATAATGAAGGATCTAAGGCATATGATCTGTATTTTTCTATCAAACGTGCTGAGCAGGCAGCAGAATACTTAATGTCCAATGGAATTTCCGGTGATCGAATTGTCGTGTATGGTGTAGGCTCTAACTATCCGATGGTGAGGCGTCAGGGATCTAATCTGGCCACCAAGAATAATAATCGCATTGAAGTCAACTTCATCAATGAAGAGTCTACCGGATTTAAAGTATCATATAATTATCCCATGATAACTGATTACTTGAAGGACCCTAGTGCAGCTATCTTCAGGGAGAAGACAAGTGATCTTCATTTTAGGATAATGGTAACAGAAGCAAGACAGATGTATGATAATCCGATCATATTGGGTCAGCAGAATATCATTATTGAGAAAGTTGGGAATGAAAGGAATTATACTTATACAGTCGGCCTGTACGATAAGTATTTTGATGCGCTCGAACTGAAAAATGAATTGATAAGAAGTGGTTTTCTGGACATCAGGATGAAAGCTTATATGAGTGGTAAGGAATTGTCTCCATCTGAAACCAGGAATTTATTGCCTGATTATCCTGAATTAGAGATGTACATTACCAATGAACTCAGATAATCGGTAGAATCGATTCTTTTTTCTGTGGCAACTTATTAAGACCATATATTAACATATATCCTCCTCCTCCGGCACCACACAACTTCATGTAGTAATCATCATTTTCAAGACCTTCCACCCAGATATTTTTGACTTGATCAGGAATAAGACCATCAAGGTGTATCAGCTGGTGGGCAGACAATTGTTTCATAAGTAATGTCAACTCCTGGATATTTCCTATGGTAATAGAGTGTATCAATTGACTGACAAGATTGGACATATGGGTCATTGCTTCTGCAAATGTTTCGTCACTCATCTGACTTTTATACCACTTCACAAGGGGTTGTGTATTTCTGGGAATACCTGTATCATAAAGGTAGAACTGACGTAAGCATTCATTATTCAGTCCATCTAATAATTCAATCTGGGAATTTAGTGTTCTGATGGGCTGGCCGATATAAGATATTAAGGGATCAATTCCAGATGAATTACCATGAAAGAATGATTCCATTACAGCAAGCACTTCTTTCAATTGGATCAGCGATAATTTGTGTTTTAAGATTGCATATCTTTTAAAAATACCAGCAGTGAGGATGCCACTACTACCTATGCCATATCCAATTGCGGCATTGGTTTCGAGATATAGTCCTTGATTTAAATCTTCTTTCCATTCATCGATTCCAATGGAAACATCGTGAGGCAATTGAGTGGTTTCCAAATATTGAAAAAATGCCCTAATGTATTTAGCAGATTGCGGATGATAAGGGGGCTTGTCTGTTAATCGGCCATAGATTCGGCGCAATGGTAAGGCCAGTGCTTCCCCTGTGTGGATTACAGTATATTCACCGAATAAAATCACCTTCCCGTGGTGCTTCTTTCCTTCTATCATGTATCTTGATGAACTGTTGATTAAAACAATTGTAATCTAATTACTAAAGTAATACTAATAAGTAAAGAATAGTTATTAGTTTTGCCAACCTTAAATTAATCATGAATAACATGGCTTCTAAGACACAAAATGCAGGAACATACTGGCTGATGACATTGGTTTCATTGGTAGCTTGTATTGCATTCTTAATCTTTCTTCCAGAGTGGTTCTGGGTGACATTACCGTTTTTGTTTACTGCTTTCGTAAAAGCAATGGACTGGGTGTAGATTGAGCTAAAGTTCATTTATTTACATCCTGTTGTCAACCTTTATTACCACTTTTTGTGTTGAATACGGAGACTAGATAATTGTATCTGTGAGTAATATGGATAATCTGCTGATGCAATATGCAGAAAGCAGACAAGTAGAGAGCATTGTAACAACATGCGGTGAGGATCATCGCGGTAGAATACTATGCTCCGGTCTGATCGGTTCACAAATTTCTTTCATTGTTTCTGCTTTAGCTTCTCGAGTCAAGAATTCTCAAATCATCATTGCCCACGATAAGGAAGAAGCGGCATATATTCAAAATTCCATCGCCAATATTTTATCCGCAAAAACCATTGGTTTCTTCCCGGATTCATTCAAGCGGCCACTTCAATTTGAAGAACTCGATAATAACAACATACTTGAGCGTACCGAGAATATCAATAAGGTTCATATTAAAGATGGAAGGGACTCCATAATCGTGACCTATCCGGAAGCACTCTTTGAGAAAGTTGTAGATCCTAACATACTGGATAAGGAAAAAATCATTGTAAGTGTAGGAGAATCGCTGGATGTTGACACAGCAATAGAACTGCTGGTTGAATTTGGATTTGAAAGAGTAGACTTTGTATATGAGCCAGGGCAATTCTCCATAAGGGGAGGAATCGTAGATATTTTCACCTATGGGAATGAATGGCCTTATCGGATTGAATTGTTTGACGATGAGGTTGAGAGCATTCGTACTTTTCACCCGACAACCCAGCTCTCACAGAAAGAGATCAGAAAGGTGTCGATCATTCCCAATATCAATAGCAAGTTTACTCAACAACAGAAAGTCTCTCTATTTAAAGTCTTTGCTTCGGACACCATCGTATGGATCAGCAATTTTGGTATGTTATTGGATAAACTTCAATCCTGCTTTGAAGGAGCGAGGGATTATGCTTCAGGAATCTCATCGAGCGAGCAGTCAGAGATATTGAATATTCTTGATGAGCGTGCATTTATTTATCCTAAAGATGTCCTGGAAGAGATCGGATCACTTCACACCATCCTACTTAATAATGGAAGCAATCCCATAAAGGTTGATCATAAAATAGTATTCAATTCAGCACCTCAGCCTCCGTTCAATAAGAATTTCTCCATGTTGATTGATAATCTTGAACGCAATCAAAAGAATGGGATTGACAATTATATTTTTACTGATAGTGTAAGACAGATTGAAAGGTTCTACAGCATATTTGAGGATCTTGACGCTAAGGTTCAATTTCACCCGGTAGACAAAGCCATCCATGAAGGATTTATTGATAAAGATCTGAAAGTGGCAGTATATACCGACCACCAGATCTTTAACAGATTCCATAAATATCGACTCAGAAAAGGATTTACTAAGGAACAGGCAATAAGCCTGAAGATGCTTCGTGAGCTAAAACCCGGAGATTATGTCACCCATATGGATCATGGAATAGGAAGGTATTCAGGTCTTGAAAAAATTGATATCAATGGTCATGTGCAGGAATCGATCCGCATAATCTACCAAAACAACGATGTTTTATATGTGAGCATTAATTCACTTCATAAAATATCCAAGTTTGCCGGTAAGGATGGCACCGCTCCCAAGCTTCACAAACTTGGTGGCGATGCATGGAAGACCCTGAAGCGAAAGACCAAAAGAAAAATAAAGGATATTGCCAAGGAGCTCATCCGATTGTATGCTAAACGTAAAGCTTCAAAGGGATTTGCTTTTCCTCCTGATGGATACCTTCAGAACGAATTGGAAGCTTCATTTATTTATGAAGACACGCCAGACCAGGAATTGGCAACAATAGCTATGAAAGAAGATATGCAGAAGCCCAATCCTATGGATAGGCTGATCTGCGGCGATGTGGGATTCGGAAAGACCGAAGTGGCCATCAGAGGGGCATTTAAGGCAGTAGTTGGAGGAAAGCAAGTTGCCATTCTGGTTCCAACAACAATTTTAGCCCTCCAGCATTATAAAACCATTTCTGAAAGGTTAGCAGAATTCGAACTAAGAATTGACTATGTCAATAGATTCAGGACTGCAAGGGAGAAGAGGGAGATTTTCGAGAAGTTGAAAGAAGGAAAACTGGATATTGTCATTGGAACGCATGCCATCCTGAATAAGGACATTGGATTCAAAGACCTGGGATTGTTGATCATCGATGAAGAACAAAAATTTGGCGTTGCAGCCAAGGAAAAATTGAGAAGGCTAAAGGTCAATGTTGATACATTGACACTGACAGCAACACCCATCCCAAGGACGCTTCAATTTTCTCTGATGGCAGCAAGAGATTTATCCATCATCAGGACTCCGCCACCCAATAGACAACCCATTCACACCGAGAGGCGGATATTTAGTGATGAATTGATTAAGGATGCCATTTACTATGAAATCAATCGTGGGGGGCAGGTATTCTTCGTTCACAACAGGGTGAAGACATTGCCTGATATTACAACCATGATCAGGCGATTATGCCCAGACCTTCATGTGTCAATGGCCCATGGTCAGATGGAAAGCAAGCAACTGGAGACGACCTTAATTGACTTTATAGATGGTCGATTTGATGTGCTGGTGTGTACTAATATTATTGAGACCGGGCTTGATATACCCAATGCCAATACAATTATAATTAACAATGCTCATCACTTTGGCTTGAGTGATTTACACCAATTGAGAGGAAGGGTAGGCCGATCCAATCAGAAAGCATTCTGTTACCTATTTGCACCTCCACTTTCAGTCCTGACACCAGAAGCAAGGAAAAGGATTAAAACACTCGAAGAGTTCTCAGATCTCGGAAGTGGATTTCATATTGCAATGAAAGACCTGGACATCCGTGGTGCAGGTAACCTGCTTGGAGGAGAGCAAAGTGGTTTCATTTCAGATATTGGATTTGAGACTTACCAGAAGATTCTGGAAGAAGCAGTACTTGATCTCAAGGAAACAGAATTTAAAGATGTATTTAAGGAAGAAGTATCTAAGAAGAGGTCCTATGTGAGGGATGTTGAAGTGGAGACAGATATTGAAATGCTCATCCCGGATGATTATATCAGCATCATCCAGGAGCGACTCAATCTTTATACAGAGATGGATCAAATCAAAGATGAGGAAGAATTATCTGCGTTTAAAGTAATGATGAAAGACAGGTTTGGTCCTATTCCACATGTAGTGAATGAATTGTTCAGCGGGTTGAAAATTAGGTGGAAGGCCAAGGAACTCGGGTTCGAACGAGTATCATTGAAAAAACGAAAATTACGTTGTTACTTCGTCAGAAATCCACAGTCAGTATATTATGAGACAGATCTATTTAAAGGATTGTTACAATACATATCCACAGAAGGTCAGAAATTTGGATTAAATTTAAAACAATCTAAAAACTTCTTAATATTGATAAAGGATGATGTAAAATCATTGAAAGAAGCCAATATCATATTACAAAGACTTATAGAAGATGTCGTCACTGCCCCAGTTTGAAAATATACAAATTCAGGTTGAAGATCTGCCACAAATGGGATCTCTTGATCTGCAACCTTTAGAGTCCAATTATAAATATGTGAGGTTAATAGGGTGGGCGATATTTGCAATTATAGTAATTGTTGCGATTACCATAGTAATGATCAATGTAGATGATCCAGAACCAAGAAAGTGGATTTCTATAACGGCAATACCAGTCTTGAGTGTTTTGGTCATTTTCTCTTTTGTTGTAGCATATTTTGGATTTTTCCAAATGGGGTATTCCATCAGGTCAAGGGATATCATATTTAAGAAAGGGCTCATCTGGAGGAAGACTACAATTATTCCTTTCAACAGAATACAGCATTGTGAGGTCAACCATGGACCTATTGACAGAATTTTCAATCTTTCTTCACTGAAAGTATTTACTGCTGGTGGGCAGGCCAGTGATCTTGAGATTCCCGGGTTAACAGAGGTTAAAGCACAGATGATAAAGGATTACATCATCGGTAAAGCAGGCTTGGATGAAGAAGAGTGAAACATATGATTTCACAGAGCCCATAAGACAATCATACGTCGCCATTCTTATGATTGTGTACAAGTATTACAGCGTAATTGTTAGGCAATTACTGCCCCTCATTGTATTATTTGTAATAGGAAGAAATAAATCTGCTACCTGGACGGATTATATTGTCTATGGTGTAGTAGGTATTGCATTATTATCGATGATTGTGGCCATCATTGCTTATTTCAGATTCTATTTTCATGTAGAGAATGATGAACTTATTGTTAAGCAGGGGATATTAAATAAGAAAAAAACATCTATTCCTTTTGATAGGATTCAGACCATTAATCTAGAGCAGAATCTAGTACATCAGTTTTTTAAAGTAGTACGGGTGGAAGTGGATACAGCGGGAACGGATAAGAGTGAGTTTAGATTTGATGCATTGAAGATGGATATGGCAGAACAGCTTAGATCTAAAATTCTTGCCAGGAAATCTAAATTGAAAAAAGTCGATAGTGAAACCCAAGCTCACGAAGAGGGTGAAGTGGAGTTTTCACAAGAAATACTTAAGGTCGAAATCCCCCAGTTAATAAAAATTGGACTTACTGAAAATCATATCAAATCCGGGTGGATCATATTTGCTTTTGCATTTTGGGTATACGAAAGTCTTACAGATGTAGGAGTTGATGTGGATGGGTACCGTGATGAATTCAGCATGTCGCCTACGGTTTCATTTATACTGTTTTTGATCATTCTGTACATTGGAGTGTCTATTGTAATATCACTGGTCAGAACCATCCTGCTGTATTTTGAGCTGAAGTTTATCAGGATAGGCAATGGATTCAGGGTGACCAGTGGACTATTTACGAGAAAGAATGTGGCAGCACTTGACAATAAAATTCAGATGGTTTCTTTTTCTGATAACCTTTTAATGAAGCTATTGGGGTACAAAAACCTTCTATTAAAACAGGCTAGTAGTGTAGAAATCACAAGTAAAAAATCAATAAAGATCCCCGGGTGTCTTCAACAACAGATCGATGGTGTAACCAATACGCTATACGGAAATAGGAACCAGGAAGGAATTCGGTATTTCAAAGTTGATCAAAGGTATTTTATCAGGTCAGCCGCATACATCATTCTTTTTTCAATGATCATCATTATTCCAGGATATTTGCTGGATCAATTATGGATGGTTGTTGGTGGGTTGATCATCATGTCTTACTTGATCCTGATAACTTACTTGAATTACCGAAAGACTAAATATGGATTCAATGATAAGATGGTTATTGTAAAGGGAGGTACTTTTGGTGATAGAACAACCATGTTTCCACTGTATAAATTACAGAGTGCAGCCTTACGGCAAAATTTTTATCAAAGGCGTAAAGACCTGGCAACTGTGGTGTTGTATACTGCTTCAGGGGGAACATCAATTCCTTACATAGACAAAAGTGTAGCTGAGTCAGTCGTCAACTATATGTTGTACAAAGTTGAGTCTGACAGCAGGAAGTGGATGTAATATTTCCACCTCAATCTTAAATTACCAGTCACCACCATTTATAACCTTATCCTATTCAATGATATCAATTTGATAAGTAACCGTATCAATGATGTCATTGGGATCCCATGGCCGCTGAAGATTTAAAGTTAAAGTGAAGGAACCTATCCCCACAGGGAGGAAGACAAACTGGTGCTTCCTTCTTCCTCCGGCCAGTAAGTTTTCCTCCTGTGGAAGATAAGTATCTTCAGCATACGTGAATGCTTGTGATTCTTTGGGTTCCCATACATATCCTGTTGTAGGATTTTCTTCAAGTATGATGATGATCGGATCCTGCAGCCTCATCCTGTGGACGGTCTGGCTTTCCATATGTTGAATTACATAGGTCATTTCCTTGTCTTGATCATCGTTATTAAATCACGTTTTTCATAAAATGCTACCACGCATAGATTTCATGAATTTCATTATCAGATTCCAATCGGTATCTGATTGGGCTATTGGTAATATAAGCTCCCTGTGCGATAGATACCAGCGTTCTGTGTGCTGAATTATTGCTATTGGAGAGTTTTTTCCAGCCTACTCCATTGGAGAGTGCAATCCAGGTATTCTTGTTGGAAAGATTGGACCACATGCCGAGGATCTTATGGGTTCCCCAGGCAGTTGCCATGGCATCTTCTCCCATAGCAAAGATTCCTCCTTCAGGTGGTTGTAATTTAGGGCTGGCTACATCATCTTCTACAAGCAAATCATTCAATTGATCTTCCAGGAATGCATCAGAAGGATGTTCCATTTCCGCAATTTCACTCACAGGCACTTGAGGAATCATGGTAGGTTTATTTAATTTGGTTTTAGTCATTTTTATAATTTTTTAAAGGTGAACAATTGGTTATGCATAGATTTCTGCAATCTGTGCACTTTGGGTTTTTACACTTACTTTTTTCTTCTTAGCCTTGGCAGCTACACAGCAATCCAGTAAGTTGTAATAAGCATTTTCATTGGTGTTACGGATTTTTAACCATCCTTCATCCTGGATGTAGGCATATGCATTTTTAGCACTGTCATTTGTCCATAGTCCCTGGATTTTTTTGGAGTAAATCCAAGGTGAATTGGTAACACCTAGTGCACCCCACATACCATATTTCTCAAATGAACATTCTCCATATTTGATCTTGAAGAATCCATTATCACCCCATCCTGATCCCCAGGAGTTTTTGGCAATCCAATATCCTCCCACGTCATTGTATCCAGTAACTGATACACAATGCCAGCCTACTGAATTTCCACTTATGTGTTTGTATACACCACTTTTATAAGCAAAGAAGTCCTGGAATACTTCATAACAAGCACTGACTGGTCCATTTTTAGAAATCCATTCTTTTATCTGATTTACATTGGAAATGTGCTTGTGACCGGTGATGGATACTTTCTGATTCTGCCAATTTGTTTTGACTTTACAAGTCTGTTGGCTTCCGGTGTAAGGAAAGTAAGATTCAAGAGCTACCCCGGATGCTTTGATTTTGTCATAGGCGGTACTTGGCCACCAACCATTACTACATCCGTTAGGATCTCCTTTCAGACAATAGAATAAATGGGCTTCTGAAAGATCGATTGCATAATTTGGGTTATTTTTTTTGATCCTGATGATCGATTCAATGCCTGCCAGGACACCAAATGCCACACAAGATCCACACCCTCCTTGATTCTTGACTGGGGTTACAAAGTTTTTACCTGATCTGTTTCTCCAATCAAACTTTGATGGATGAGCTGAAGCTCTAGTTGTTCCTTCTTCGTGCTGTAACATAGCCAGAGCTCTACTCTGTACTTTTTCGTCTTCACTGGGTGGTCCTTCCGGAGGATTTGCTCCCAGTATTGTTCTTTGTTGATCTTCGTTTAAAAAGATTAAAGGTGTTTCTCCTGCAATCCATTCATTTCCAGTTTTCTGAAGGTCGGATTGAAGTTGAATAAGTGCTTTTTGGTTCATAACTTCTTTTTTAAGGTTAGATAATAGAGGAATCCTATGCCATGAGTCATTCATGCATCCGAAATCATTGATTGGATAAATGAGATTGAAATTACCCTAGGAGGAAAGAAGCTATAAAAGGGTTATACACATTCTACATTTGCAATTTACCCACTATTTGACTATAAATCAAGAGGCAATTACTTAATTGGATGGTTTTATTTTATAACTGGTAGATGTGTTGATTATTCAGCATTCATCTCTGTCAATATCTCAAGCAATCTGATCGCTGCTTCTGAGATGACCGTCCCAGGACCGAATACCGCCGCTACACCCTGGTCGTATAAGAAACCATAGTCTTGAGGTGGAATGACACCACCCACAATAACAAGGATATCATCTCGACCTATGGACCTTAGGGCTTCAATGGTCTGCGGCACCAAAGTCTTATGGCCTGCAGCGAGAGAAGATATGCCAAGGATGTGAACATCATTTTCAGCTGCTTGGCGAGCTGCTTCCTGAGGAGTCTGAAACAGAGGTCCGATATCCACGTCAAATCCCAGATCAGCAAAACTAGTAGCAATGATCTTGGCTCCACGATCATGACCATCCTGCCCCAACTTTGCAATCATTATTCTTGCCCTTCTTCCTTCTTCTTGAGCAAATGCTTCAGATAGGTCACTTGCTTTTTTAAATTTCTCGTCCATTTTTATGGCTTTAGAATACACTCCTGAGATGGTATTGTGTCTTGCCTGATATCTTCCAAATACTCTTTCCATGGCAGCTGAAATCTCTCCAAGTGTTGCCCTCTTTCTGGCTGCCTCAACTGCAGCAGCCAATAAATTATGATTATTGCCAGCAGCATGTTCTATGGCCTTCAGAGCCAATAGTACATTTTCTTCATTTCTGGAGGCTTTGACTGCATTTATTCTTTCTACTTGTTGTTGCCGCACTTTTTTATTATCGACTTCCAGGATATCAATTTCATTTTCCTCTTCTTCAATGAAAGCATTTACTCCTATGATCTTTTCTGTCCCACTATCAATGCGGGCTTGTTTCTGAGCTGCTGCCTCCTCTATTCTCATCTTGGGGATCCCTTTTTCTATTGCTGCAGTCATTCCACCCAATTCTTCAACTTCCTGAATCAAAGACCATGCTTCTTCAATCAGATCCGCTGTGATCTTTTCTATTACATAGGATCCCCCTGCAGGATCAATGGTCTTTGTGATATCAGTAACCTGTTGAAGGTATAGTTGAGTATCCCTGGCAATTTTGGCTGAATATTCACTAGGTAGGGCTATGGCTTCATCAAGAGAGTTGGTATGCAATGACTGGGTGCCACCCAGTACTGCTGCCATCGCTTCAATTGTAGTTCTGGCTACATTGTTGAAAGGACTCTGAGCGGTCAAGCTATACCCTGAAGTCTGACAATGTGTCCTTAGGGCCAGAGACTTCGGATTCCCTGGATTATATTGGCCTACAATCCTCGCCCACAACACTCTTCCGGCTCTAAGCTTTGCAATTTCAGTATAGAAGTCCATTCCTATACCCCAGAAAAATGAAAATCTCGGTACAAAGTTATCAACTTTCAACCCTGCATTCAGCCCTGCACGGATGTAATCCCATCCATCTGCAAGCGTATAGGCCAGCTCTAGTGCTGCAGGTGCCCCCGCCTCATGCATATGGTATCCACTGATTGATATACTATTAAACCTGGGCATATTTCTGGAGGTATACTCGAATATGTCAGATATGATTCTCATGGATGGCTTAGGAGGATAGATGTAGGTATTTCTCACCATAAACTCCTTAAGGATATCATTTTGTATGGTTCCGCTTAATTGATCTGCTGATACACCTTGCTCTTCAGCAGCAACAATGTAAAAAGCCATGATAGGAATAACAGCACCATTCATGGTCATGGAAACAGACATTTTATCCAGTGGAATGCCATCAAAAAGTATCTTCATATCTTCCACAACATCAATGGCTACTCCGGCCATTCCTACATCACCACTCACACGATGGTGGTCTGAATCATATCCCCTGTGGGTAGCAAGATCAAATGCTACAGACAATCCTTTCTGGCCTGCTGCCAGATTTTTCCTGTAGAAAGCATTACTCTTTTCAGCAGTTGAAAATCCGGCATATTGTCTGATGGTCCAAGGTCTTGAAGTATACATGCTGGCATAAGGGCCCCGTAAGTATGGAGGAAACCCGGAGACGGATCCAATATGTGGTAATTCTGAATTATTATTTTGATTTGCGCCAGCCATGATTGCAAGATATTACATTTCTTTTTTCATCCATAATAACGGTGTCTTAAATGACTGGGTTTAGACACTGGAGTTATTATAAATAAAAAAAAACCCTTCCTGTTAACAAGAAGGGTTTTAATAGTAATCTCTAAAAGTGTTTATTCTTTAGCTGCCAGCTTGAGTTGGGCAGTACTTGCTTTACCATCCCTGATATATCGCACCTCAATTTTATCACCCGGCTTATGTTTAGAAAGTCTCTCCATTAATGCAGAGTAATCTGCAATATGATAACCATCTATTTCTGTAATCATATCTCCTGAAGCAAGTCCAGCCTCAGCTGCTGGTGATCCTTCCTGGACATTTCCGACTTCCAGTGTACTCTGAGTATTGATAAGTTCAATTCCCATTCTGACATTTACATCAGGCATTACTTCATCACTTTCTACCTTAACTATAAACTCTTTCATATCTCCCTCTCCGTCCTCGTCTACATGGATGATCATATTCCCATCTTTCATGTATTTCTTCATTTCTTCCGGCATTTCACCATCTTCTGAAGTCCAGTTGAATTCTTTTTCTCCATCACCATCATCCACTTTAATAATGAATACATTCTCCCCGTCACTATCTTTCCTGGTATCAACGCCAACCTTTATCATCTTTTCCTCTCCATGGGATTTGTGGATGACCTTATGATCTTTTACAATGTTTATCTTTTTGGTAATATTGCCTTTGCCATCCTTATCCATATGGATGATCACGTTTCCATCTTTCATGTACTTTTTCATCTCCTCTGGCATTTCACCATCTTCTGAAGTCCAGTTGAATTCTTTTTCTCCATCACCATCATCCACCTTGATTACAAATACATTTTCACCGTCACCAATTTCTTTTGTGTCTACATTGACTTTTATCATTTTTTCATCTCCGTGTGATTTATGGATGGTCATATCCCCTTCCATCTCAAGATCGATTTCTACATCTTCGAGACCTTCTTCTTCTTTCATCTTTTTAAGTAAGGCATCTGCTTCGGCACCTTCAGCTTCCATCACTTCTTCTACCACTGTTCCATCTTCCTTTACAGTTTTTTTCTTGATGACGACTTTCTTCTTCATCTTTTCCATCTTCTTTTCACCTTCCTTCTTAACTTCCTTTTTTATTTCTTTCTTGACCTCTTGAGCATTTACCTGGAGTACTCCTGCAGATAAGAATACAATCAATAAGAATAGTATATTTTTCATCTTAGTTAAATTTTAGTCTGGGCGAATATCTTAAATTCTTCTCATTCCACGCTTAGAATCCTTACCTGTTACGTTAAATTTAACTTTAGAATCATCCGTAAGTTCCATACCTGTTGATTCCTCAAACAACCTTTTATATTTTTCATGAATGTTACTGGGCTGCTTCTCTCCGTTAATTTTTAAGTGCTTTCCTGACAATTCTATCTCATTGTTTTCATCAATTTTCAATAACCCATCATTATTCAGAGATCGACTCATCTTTTGATTCGCATTGTTCTCCCATCTATTATTGAAATTATCAAAATTGGGAAATTCAAAATTGAAGTTTTCTAATCCTCTCAGGTGTTCTAATTCTTTAAGGTGTTCTAGCTCTTTAAGCTCATTTAAATCTTCTAATTCTTCCAGCCGATGTAATCCTTCCAACTCTTCAAATCTCATGTCGCCAAGCTTTTCCATCATTTCTTCTAATTTCTGCCACTCCTCACCATTCCGGCTCCACATACCTGACATTAAGCTATCCATATCGAAAGATCTAAACTCCATATCACCTAAGCCGTCCCATTCCATACCTTCTAATTCTGAAAAATCCATTCTTCCAAGTCTTTCTGATAATCGCTCCATGGATTCTGCCAGACGTCTTGATTGTTCTTCATCCATTTCAAAAAATGGCATATCTTCCATATCCAACATCCTGAATGATCCATCCCCAAAATCAAAATTGTAATTCCATCTACCATTGGGCATTTCCTCAATATATTGATCATATTCTTCAGGTGGGATAACCTTACCATCTACCTCCATTTTGGTAATCTCACCATTTTCAGATTCAATTTTATACGATTTTCCATCATTCTGTTTTAATGTGAATGATTTGGGTCTTTTCTTCCTGGGAATGGTATCCAATCGGATAGATGCTAATGAAGGCAGATGGATATGATTTAATTCTGCCAGTTCCAGTTTTATATCCTTTTCTGAATCTAGAAATGGAATATTAATAATCTCATTGTTGGTCCAGGTACCCGCATAAGCAACTGCTACTGTACATATTAATACCAATGCAACCAGTTTTTCTCTAAGATGACTATGAGTAGGAGATTGTCCAAGTATTCTTTTTATTCTATTCATGAGTGCGTTTTTAGAATTAAGGAATGATAAAGCAAGCAATGGTTTGTGATTCAGTTCTATTTCTTTCAGCTTGACCAGGATTCTCGCATAAGTTATCCTGTCGTAGCCGTTCTGAAGGGCAAAATCATCACAACAGTTTTCTCTTTCTTTTCTTACCTGAGCGGACATCCACCACATCGCCGGATGGTAATAGAAAAGTATTTCAATAACTGATTGCACCATATTTATGAGCCAGTCATTTCTTTTAATATGACCGAGTTCATGTGCAATGATGGCCTCGATTTCTTCCGATTCCAGATGGGTAACCAGACCTATAGGAAAAAGGATGGTAGGTTTTATAAATCCAGTCACAATAGGAGTAACTACTTTGTGTGTTTCAGCTATAATGATCCTGGTAGTTATGCCAAGTTTTGACTTTAGTTTTTCCAGTTTGTATTCTAAATGAGGGTTTTCAATCAAGCCTGAGTGGTGGTTTAGATATTGAATGTATCCATACCCGATTAATAACTTAAGAGTAAGAATAATTACTCCTACTATCCATACCTGGGTGATGAGGAAACTATGGTCATATATAAGATTCTGCCAGCTTTCTCCAATCATGGAGGATGAGGGCATGATTTCAGCTTGTTCGAGCGATATAAGCAATTCAGAGCCTGAAGTGTTTACTCCTATATCAGTGTAATATATTATGAAAGTAGCTATCCCTCCCATCAGTCCCAGGCCCATTGCAGCCAGTCCGAAATTATATCTCAGGGTTGATTGTTTTTTAGGCAAATAAATGTTGGCAAGCAATAAACATAAAGCTAGTAAGCTTATCTGCCATATACTGTGGATAACGGTCCATGAAATGGCGTGGATGAATGATTCAGATGATTGTAGCATCATGAGTTTTCGTTTTCAATTTTTTCAATTAAGGCCTTGATATCTTCCAGTTCTTTCTGAGTTGTATTATTATTTCCCAGGGCTTCCATGACAAGTTGAGCTGCGGATCCCTGGAATGTGGCTTCAATGAATTTAGAAAGCAAGCCATTTTTAGTATCTGATTCTTTAATGGCTGCTCTATATATGTGTGTCCTTGAAGAAGTGTCTCTATCAGTAAGCCCTTTTTCATTCATGATCTGCAACAACTTTAAAGTTGTTGTGTACCCTACATTTTTGTTGGTGTTGAGTTTTTCATTGACCTCCCTGACACTTGAAGGGCCATCTTGCCATAACACCTGTAATATCTCCAGTTCTCCTTCTGTGGGTTTGATTTTCATGTTTATTAAAGTTTAGTACGAATTGATTCGTAATTACAATAATACTTCTTAAATCGTGATGGGGAAAGTTTTATTACGAAGATTGTCGTACTTTAAGACTAAATTAACAAATTAGTCTACGGAAATGCTTTTTACAGGGATGATGATTTCTCCAAATGGAATCATTGCATTAAAAATACTCAGATGGCTGTATTGAAGAATTTCCTTTAAATAGATGGGCTTGGATAATATTCTACGGTTATGAAGCAATGAAGCTCTTCTTGTTCCTTCCAAGATTGGAGTTTCAGGAGTATACCATTTTTGATTTCTTAATAATGCAATATTTCCATAAGATGTATCTGTAAGTAACCCATCTTTTATCATCAATATGTCATCACATTCTCCTCTGTGATCGTAAAGATCCCGGATGGATTCTCTGTCTGCATATTTGAATGAATAATCCAGATCACAATGGATTGCTTTCAGGGTCTTGATGGGTTTTATAGAATAAAGCTCATACTCTACATTCCGGATGGAATTATCGTAAATGATCCTGCATTTCAGGAGTCCATCCCGTGGTGGGTCAATGTGATGTCTAAGATTGAGAAAATCGGAAGTATTGAAAAGTTGAGTTCTACTATGATGGCATCGTTGATTGTGCCACTTGATATTCATCACTCTCCTGTTGACGATTCTTATGGTTTCTATTAATTGGGACATAAACTTTATCTATCATTTCCTGATATTCAGCATCTAAGTTACTCATGAAGGTAATGCCTCCTCCACTTCGAGCTATTAAGTGATCATTTTTATTTTCAATATATCTGATGAGAACACAAGAATCTACATTATATCCATCATAATAAGCGGCTATTCCTGTATAATATCCACGTGGTTGACCTTCTGCCGTTCTGATGATCTGGCATGTTTTTTTCTTAGGTGCTCCACTGATGCTTCCAGCTGGCAATAAGGTTAATAATAACTCCCCCAGATGGTCATGGTAATAATCTTTAATTGACCCCTGTATGGCTGAGGAAACCTGAAGGATTTCCTTATTATGGGTTTTGATCCTATCAATGTATCTGTGATGGGATACATGAACTTTACGAGCTACTCTGCTTAAATCGTTTCTCAATAAATCGACGACAGTATTATGCTCTGCCATCTCTTTGTGGTCATTTAATATGATGTTATCGGCATTAGGAATTGAAGCATCAATGGTTCCTTTCATAGGGAATGTACTGATGATACCCCCTTCTATCTTAATGAAAGGTTCCGGGCTGAAAACCATCCATTCATTGTAGAATTTTAATTTATACTTTGCTTTGGATAATAAATACATCTCATCCATTGTAAGAGATGTTTCAACTCTTGTAGGAAAAGTAAGGTTGGTTAAGAAGGTATCTCCCTTATGTATCGAATCCATCACAACATTAAAACCTCGGGTGTACTCATCTTTGCTTATGGGCAGTTTCTTAAATGAGAAATCAGAAATAGATTGAGCATAATGGAGAAATGATTCTTTTCCTACACCATTAAAGTTAAATTGAATCTCATCTGGGAGATCGTGTATAGGCAGGACCAATGGCCTTTTCATTTCAAAGTCAATCAGAAAAAGAAAGGGACATCGAAGTCTGCCGAGGAGATTCATATCCTCGATTGCTCGCTGGGTTAGTAAGTGTTGCTTCACGACTTAATCAATTCAGGATTATCCATTACAGGTTCTGAAACGAATGTTTTTCACATAAGTTTAAGATAGTTCGATTACTTTCCGGTATCTGCGAGATAATAATAAACTTTAGTTAACCATTTATTAGGATCCTTTTCCTGGCCAGGATCAGTCAGGTACTCTTCAATGAAAGGAGCATTGTGGATCAATCCCCTGTCTTTCATGTAAGCTTCGATGGCTTTATGAACAGTCGGAAGTCCGGAATAATCTCCGTAATAATCTACTTCAAGTCCTTCTCCCTCGGGGATGCTTTCAGTACCAGTATCCTTGATTGAAATATCATCCTCAACGGGGATACCTGCTGCCATATCTATCTTTCCATTGCTGGGAGTAGTATTATAAAACAATCCACTGGGCATGCCATTCATTTCTTCCCCGGCTTTCTGAACAGCTTGAAAAAGGCTTCCCAGGTTGGTAGCATAAAATTGTTGCATATCAGCTACTTTTACTTCATCTCTTCTGATGATGAAGTTTCTTTCAGGCAGATCGGTAACTTTTATTTCATATCCCAGATATGTATCGTCATTCCATCGTTTTTCTGCAATTCCCTCTAGCAATTTTAATCCATCTCTACAAGAGCTTTTAATAGATCGTCTGAAGAATGGTCCCATAATGTTGTATGGAAACCCAATTCTTCCTTGAAAAGCCCAGGAGACCTCTGTACCATCTTCCGTAGATTTAAAAGACATTGGACTCTGTGAAGCTTCCTGATCATCAAATACTACGTCCATATCAATTTGTTGATTGGGGATGACACTTTTGATGGTCTGACTTCCAATTCCCTGGTCGCTTGTCCAACTATATGACGCTCCCTCACCTACAGTTATTTCAGAAAATGTCAATTCCATGGATTCATCGGATTTCAACCATGGGTTCCAGTCTGTTTGTGTTGTAAGATCATTAGCAATGTTATAAACGACTTGGGGAGGTACTTCAATTTCGCGAGTTACCGAGACATCAATTTCTTTGCTCATAAATATGCCGAGGGCGAGGAATAGTACCAATAAAGCCAATAGACCCCAACCGATTCTTTTAAGAGTTTTCATAAATGTGTTTTTTTTACTTGATATTGAGACGCATTTGGTCTTCAATAGTAACTACTTTATATCACAAAGATAGTCATGTATCTTTAGTTCCTATTTCAATTGTTTTCTTTATGCTATGAAAGATTTATTATGAGTTTTAATATAAAATGGGTATTGATACCAATATGCATCAGTAGTTTGATAATTGCATGTGATATACAGAAAGAAACTATAGAAGAAATGCCGGTTCCAGCTGCAAGATCAT
The DNA here is from genome assembly GCA_013002995.1 of Saprospiraceae bacterium. Taxonomy (GTDB): domain Bacteria; phylum Bacteroidota; class Bacteroidia; order Chitinophagales; family Saprospiraceae; genus JABDLO01. The sequence goes on from JABDLO010000503.1 coordinate 27,303, forward strand.
CTGTGTTTCCATTTCTTACTTCCGACAGCTCTAACTTATATCTTTCATGGATTGAAACCATTCATGACACCATTGATATATTAAAAATTGCACGGGGATCTGAGGAAGGATTTGAATATGTGACTGAAGTAGCCAGGGGGAATGACTGGTTTGTTAATTGGGCTGATTTTCCTAAAGTTGCTGCTTTCTCCTCGGGGGAATTTATTACGCACTGGTTAAAGAAAAGTTCTTCGTCAACCTACGACTATAACATCCACGTAGGTATTGGTTCATTTGGCACCAGCCAGGTTGATACCAGTTTCATACTCCATGATAATGGGATCAATGCAGAACATGGGTTTGTGTCATTTCAGCCTTACGGCAAAAATATGATCGCCGTTTGGTTGGATGGACGAGATACCAAGCGATCTGATGATGCTTATGGGCAGATGACACTTAGAGCCGCAATAATCAATGATAAAGGCATAAAGAAACAGGATATTGAAATCGATAATAGAATATGTGACTGTTGTCAGACGGATCTGACCAGAATCGGAGATGATGTAATGGCTGTGTACAGAGACAGATCAGAAACTGAAATCAGGGACAATTATTTTAGTCTTTATCAGGATGGTCAATGGAAGAAGGGTCTACCGATTCAGGGTGATCAGTGGACCATAGCCGGATGTCCTGTTAATGGTCCTGCAATCCATAGCCATCAAGGAATAACGGCGGCTATATGGTATTCAGAAGGAAGTGGTAATCCGGGAGTTTATCTTTCTGTCTATGATTCCAAGAAAATGAAGTTTCAATCCCCAATTGTAAAAAAGGAAAGTGTGGATATACTGGGTAGGGTAGATGTTAAAGTCATGGATAAGGACAGGATAGCATATACTTGGCTTGAAAAACATAAAGATCAGGGAATTTTAAAGCTAGAAATCATATCGAAAGAAGGAAAATTATTAAAAAAAATTGATGTAGATATTGTTGATTCTTCAAGGAATTCCGGCTTCTCACACCTTGCAATCTTGAAGGGGGTAATATACATAGCTTATACATCGTCAGGGAGTTACAAAGGGGTAAAGGTTAAGTCAGTAAAAACCAATGCTTTAACCTATTAAAATTTCTATAAATATGTTAAGTTTTAATACGTCTGAATAGATGATTAAGAGACAATAATTTAACATTCAGATAGGGATATCATCCAATTTATTTTACCTACATTTATGGTAATTCTTGCTTCTAACCAAGGGAAGAATTAGACGAAATTTTTATACTTAATAACCAGATCTCATGACTCGAAGCAGTAGATACCGCTCCTCTGCGGTTATTGTAGGTGTACTTTTATTAGGACTATTCAACCATTTATCAGCACAGATGATGTGCCCTTTTCCGCCACCCACAGCGGAGAATGTCAATGTGTGTGAAGGAGAATCCACATTGATTGATCTGAGTGCTCAGGCAACAGTGACTTACAATCAACTTTCTTTGGTTGATTTTGAAATGCCGGGTGGATATACTACCCAACCAGCAGAATTTTCTGATGGTAATGAAGATTTTTTTACTAGAACAGATGGAACCAATATAAATAGTGGCCAAATTGTCTATAGTAATATTCAAGGTTCATTTTATTTTGCAGCAATGGATTTAGATGCTGAGGGTGGGCAAGAGCCAGACACCGTTTTCATTGATCCAATTAATATCATGTCAGCAGGTGCTTTGGATTTCTCTATTTTCCTTGCAGAAGATGATGATGGATCAAACCAGGATTGGGATGCACCTGATTACCTTCATGTTGAATATCAGATTGACGGTGGAGGATTTCAGCCGTTATTATGGGTTGAAAATGACGGAAGTGCTTTTAATTCAGCGCCCTTTATAGATACAGATTTTGATGGAGATGGAGATGGTGATGAAATTACTGATGTTTTTTCTGAGTTTACAGCGTCTATCCCAGGAAGTGGTGCAAATCTTGATATTAGAATAATCATTAGCCTGGATAGTGGAGATGAAGACATCGCATTCGATAACATCCTTGTTAGAGAAATAATAGGAATGACAACATTCAATTTCTATGATGCTGACCCTAATCCTGGTCCAGCTACTCAGTTAGCAACTATGGTGACTTCCTTTGATCCGGGTACCACAGTTATGTCATCTCCACAATCGGTATGGGTGACCACCACAGATGGAATGTGTGAGACGATAGCTACAGAGATGACAGTGACAGTTACCTCAGGACCTGTTGTCCTTGGCAGTGCGACCGACACAGAATTATGTGTAGGTGATGATATTGAATTGATGGAAACAGGAGGAGAAGCAGATTCATGGTCATGGACGGGACCCAATGGATTTACATCTGTTATTCAGAATCCAACCATAATGGGAGCTGCCCTTGGTGATTCTGGTACGTATAGAGTGAGAGGTACTAATTCAATGACTGGATGTACAGATTCTTCTGATGTAGTAATTACTGTTAGCGAGGCACCAATCGTATTGCCTTTAGAAACAATAACAGCTTGTATCGGCGGAAGTACTTTGATTGATTTAAGTTCCTTGGTAGGTCCGGCAAGCGTAGAAGATTGTTTCTTACTTGATTTTGAAGCTGAAGGGGGATATACAACAGATCAACCTGAGTTTTCAGATGGTGGAGGTGATTTCTTTACCAGAACTGATGGATCGGATATTGGTGGATTTGTGAATTATAATAATGTTCAGGGATCATTCTTTTTTGCGGGAATGGATCTCGATGGCGATGGAATGAATCCGGGAATGGTATTTATTGACGGTATTGATATCTCAGGAAAATCTAATTTAGGTGTTGGGATATACCTGGCAGAAGATGATGATGGATCATCTGAAGACTGGGATGAGCCTGATTTTGTACATATAGATTATCAAATCGATGGTGGAGGATATCAACCCCTCCTTTGGATAGAAAATGATGGGAGTACGTTCAATTCAGCACCCTATATCGATACAGATTTTGATGGAACAGGAGATGGTGCTGAAATTACAGATGTATTTACCAATTTTATTACAACAATTGCTGGTACAGGAAATACACTTGATCTTAGGATTACAGTAAACCTTGACTCTGGTGATGAAGATATTGCTTTTGACAACATAACAGTAGGTACTTATCTGCCAGCAGTTAGTAGCTTTAACTTCTACGATATGGATCCCTCTGGAGGAGGAGTTATACCTGTTGCCTCAATGGTAACAAGTTATGATCCAGGAATGGCCGGCACCTATTGGGTCACTGGTGTAAATGGCGGATGTGAAGGAGCTGCAACAACCATTGATGTAGTCGTAAGCCAGGGAGAACAACCCCTCAGATGTAATGACCACATTAATATAAGTCTCAATGCTGCTTGTTCTGTTGTATTGACACCAGAAATGTTCAGTGAAGGAGATGGAGTAATGTATGAGTTCCTGGAAGTTCAGATCATGAATGCTGCAGGACAGATTATTCCAGATGCTACTTTAACAGGAGCACATGTGGGAGGTACTTATACTGTTAAGATTATAGATGTATGCAATGGTAACTCTTGTTGGAGTTCTGTAACATTAGAAGATAAGTTGGGGCCTGTTTTTCCTGATTTCTGCCCTCAGGACCAACCATGCCCTGTTGAGTGCTTCACTGATATAGATGATGTTATTGCCAATGTTTCAGGATTTCTGGATGGCCAGGTTGAAGATTGTACTTCTGTGGAAATACTTCCTCCTACATATGAATGGAGAAAAGGAACAGATTGTGATGTTCCTGATACACTTGTCTTGACATTTACAGCTGTAGATGCTCACGGTAACCTTTCTACTAAGAAATACTATTACACATATGAACCAATAGAATTTACCAACATTGTTTATCCTGGCACCTTTACCGGAACGTGTACTACAGACCCTGTACCATCATTAACCAGAGTTCCGACTGTTAATGGAGAGGACATAGTATTTAGTAATGGGGATGATGACACTCAGATATGTAATATACTGGCCAGGTATGATGATATTGTGTTACCTGCGTGCGATGAGGCATGTGATAACAGCAGGAAAATAGTAAGAGAATTCACCCTTTTGGATTGGTGTTCAAGTAATATTGATGTAGGTATTCAGATCATTCATCTTAAAGATCTTGAAAGACCGGTGGTCAACCCATTTGAGATGGATGAGGTAAGCGTAGACCCCTGGTTGTGTGCTGTAGAAATATACCAGTTGCCTTTGATGGATGCTGTTGATAATTGTACCCCTTCTGATCACTTAGAAACCATCATTCAAGGACCAGCAGGTATGCATATTGAATTAGAACCTGATGGTAGGTATTATGTGCATGATTTACCGAAAGGAACCCATGCATTCAGTTATTATGCTGTTGATTGTTGTGGAAATAAATCATTGGTTCAGCCATTTATAGTTGAAGTATATGATGGGGTAGCTCCTGTTGCAATTGCTAAGCAATTCACTGTTGTGAGCCTTTCTGATGACAACAATGATGATGGTATTGCTAAGATATTCGCCGAAAGTTTGGATAACGGATCCTACGACAATTGTAGTGATGTGAAACTAGAGATCAGAAGAGACGGATTCTTCGGAAGGACGGGAGCCAACGATGGTGATTACACCAGATGGGATAGCCTTTTACCTCCGTTTGTTGGATTCCCTGGGCCTTATGCTCAATATCCATGTGACGAAATTGGTAATGATACTTACAATACAGATTATGATATAAATGGAAATCCCATTGTGAACGGGCATTCCTGGGATTTACCTAGTGGTTTCAACAGACAGATTGACCCTGATGGTGGGGAGTATGTGAAATTCTGTTGTTACGATGTAACAGCTGCAACAGTTGATGTAAACAACGACAACATATTAGATCCGGGATATGTAAAAGTGTGGCTGCGAGTATGGGACAATGCTAATATGTCAATGGATGCCAGTGGCAATCCTATATATGGCGATGTCGTTGATGGGCATGCTGATATGTACAATGAAACCTGGGGATTCGTTAAAGTTGAAATTGGTACTCCACCGGAATTGAATGTAGAAAATACAACCATCGGCTGTGATTGGCCTTATGCAGAAAAATTCCAGGAAGGATTTTTCCTTGAAGAGTATTGGGTTGATAATTACATTGATGTATATGGAGTTTGTGATGTGGAATTAACAGTAACATTTAATGATGACAACGTAGATCAGGTTTGTCCCGGAGGTTATTTTGAGTTGATTTATACAGCAACCAATGTTGATCCTAAGCAGGTAAGCACAACCAAAGTTCAACGTGTATATATTGAAAATTTCAATGAAAGAATGGCATGTGAGGACATCAACTGGCCGGCGTCTTACCAGGAGATGACTTGTCTTGATTCTGGATCAGATCCGGAATTGACTTGGAATGCTGCACCTTGTGACCTGATAGGTTGGACTTTCAGATCAGATACATTCTTATTCGGATCGGATGCATGTGCCAAGATCATCAACGAATATACATTGATCGATTGGTGTCAATGGGATTGGTACTATGGTCAGTCTGGTAATGATACTCAGAATCCAAGTATGATGAATGGTAGTGTAGGATATTTTGAAGGAGGTCATGACTACCTGGATGGCACATTATGTGAAGAGCCGGGAATAGATGGAACGCCTGACACCCGCATTCCAGATAATGGAGTTTACAAATACGTAGAAATTATTAAGATTATTGATACAATCCCACCAGAGGTTGCCATCAAGGATGATAAAATGTATCCAATCACCAATGAAGATTGCTTTACTTACGTAACATTGAGTAATACCATATTGGATATGACTGATTATGAATGTCCACAATCAGCTTTCAGGTGGGAGGTTACGATTGATTGGAATAATAATGGTGATTTTGAAGATGACACTGACCATCATTATACGGTTGATAGATATGGCAAGACCATACGGGGTATGGATTTAGTATTTGAAGTATACGATCAATCATCAACTTCGTATCCTAAATCACTGATACCATTTGAAGGGCCTATGGTGAGCTACGATGTCAGATATGTTGTATTTGATGGTTGTGGTAATGTAGGTAAAGAGGTTATCAATATCATGGCAGTTGATAAGAAGCCACCTACTCCTTATTGTGTAAGTCTGAGTAGTGCTGTTATGGAAAATGGGACAGTGGAATTGTGGGCAAGAGATTTTGACAGAGGAAGTTTTGACTATTGTACAGATCAGGAATTTCTTGAATTTACATTTGATGGAATTGCCCCTGTCGAAGAACTTATCAACGTCGAGCATTACTTCGATGAAGATGGAGAAGTCTCTGATGCTGCTGAGATAGAAGAACGATACAATAGTGGTGAAATTCAGAAATGGAATCCAGATCAATTGAGTTCTGCTAAGGTATTTACATGTGATGATCTACCTACTACAACCTTCGGTATGTCAGTATGGGATAATAAAGACAATATGGACTACTGTGAGGTAACGCTTGATTTGGTATCCAACCTTGGAGCATGTCAGGAAGATCCTGTATCAGATATCGCTGGAACCATAACTACTCCTGCAGGTATTGGAATAAATGCTGTAGATGTATTATTGGAGAAAGCAGATGATGGAACCGAATTTTCTGAAGTTACAGATGCGGATGGACAATACGCTTTTACAAGTTTACCAATGTATGTCAAGTACACTATAACACCAAGTAAGGATGGTGATATTCAGAATGGGCTGAGTACAGATGACGTACTTCTTATCCAGAAATACATCATGGATAATTCTGAATTTGACAGTCCTTATGATGTTATTGCTTCTGATCTTAATGGTGATGGAAGAGTTTCTGCGACGGATTTGATATTCCTTCAAAGAATAGTCATAGGTATGACTACTACATTGAAAGATGGTATCTGGAAGTTTGTTGATGCTTCGCAGCAATTAACAATGGAAAATGCATTATCTGATTTCAGGAATAACTTTGCTATTGAAAGCCTTGATCAGGAGATGATGTCAACTGATTTCATAGGAATTAAGATGGGAGATGTGAATGATGATGTGAATGTAAGCCTTAGAGGAGATAATTCTGCTCCACGATCGCTGTCAACTTCCAGGATAACAGCCGTAGACAGAGAAGTAAGAAGCGGAGAGATTATTGAATTGCCACTTACATTTGAGAACTTTGAAAATCTAGTAGGATATCAGATGACCCTTGAGACTGATGGAGCTGTGATTAAGGAAATCACTTCTGGAGCAACTCCTTTATATGGTTCTAATATAGGGTATCTTTCAGAAGACATGACGGTTATTTCATATGCTGACATAAGAGCATCATTAAATGATGGTCAGGTATTCTCCATAGTCATGGTAGCTCAGAGAGATGGTTACTTATCAGAGATGATTGATGTAACCAATACTTACCTTAATTCGTACGCATATCATTCTATTGATATTGAACCTTCAACCATCTTGCTTGAATTCACTCAGGAAGGTGAGATCAGTGGTCAGTTGTCAGTTGAACAGAATACACCTAATCCATTTGATCTGAGCACCAGGATTGATTTTAACATTCCTTCTGAGGAACAGGTAGCAATCCAGGTATATGATTTAACGGGTAAGATGGCTTATCAACATACTCAAGTGTATCAGGCAGGACGTAATTCAATAACTATAAAAGTGCAAGATATACAAGGTAGTAATGGAGTATATTATTATAGGATCTCTTCAGGTAATAAGTCCATTACCAGGAAGATGATTCTAATTGAATAGGAGGGTTAAGTAAATTTCGTTAAATACAGTTGTGGTAGAATCATGCTCTGCCACAACTTTTTATTTTCTACAATGAGTAAGAATCAAGAAATAGACAATATCATATTTGATCTTGGAGGTGTATTGTATAGGATTAACTATTGGGAAACTTTTAGTAAAATGGGCACCCTTCTGGGAATAGAAATGGGTCAAAATGATATTCCTGATCATATCAATGAAATTGTAAGATATTACAATGCAGGGCTCATAAGAACAGAGACCTTTCTTTGGAAGCTACAAAAAGAGGCTAAAGGCACAACCCCACTTCCTCAAAAGTTGATTTCTGCCTGGAATGCTATGCTTATTGGGTGGGAAGAAGGAATATTTGAATTTTTATTGAAAATAAAATCCGATTATAACCTTTACCTATATAGCAACATTAATGACCTTCATTTTAACCACCTCATTAAAGAAGTAAACTCCCTTAATTTGGATTTCAAGCTGGAGGATGTTTTTGAGGGAATGGCATTTTCTCATCAGATTAACCATGTAAAGCCTGATGTACAGGCTTTTAAATATGTATTGAATTTATATGATGTAAATCCGGTGAAGACCCTGTTTATTGATGACTTTCAGGAAAATGTTGATGGTGCCATTAATGCTGGCATGCTAGCTGTCTGTCACGATAATGTAAAAAGCATAAAGGAAAACTTTTTTTCTTACTTGGAACTTGTTTGTTAAAACAACAATATATATATTTGTTAACGTTAGGTAATTCCTAAGTATTTTCGGTTTAACACCCTTATGGCGAGGATTCCTCTCAAGTTTCCTCGCCTTTTCAATGTCCTGAATTTCTTCCATACATTTACATTTTAAAGTCATCCTATGAATCTTGATATTGTATTGAGTAAGATGCGTAGATATTGTGCCTACAGGGAAAGGTCACACAAGGAGGTGCGGTATAAGCTGGTGGAAATGAAAGTATATGGTATGGATCTTGAGAGGATCATGACCCAGTTAATAGAGGAGGATTTCCTGAATGAGTTAAGATATGCCAGGGCATACGTATCTGGAAAGTTCAGGATGAATAAGTGGGGAAGAAATAAGATACTCTTAGGCTTGAAGCAACAGAGTATTAGTCCATATTGTATTAAAAAAGCAATGGAGGAGATCGATGCAGTAGAATATAATGCTGTTTTGTACCAACTATTGGAGAAAAAAATACGTCAGTATAGTAAAGATGATGTTTATAGTAAAAGAAATAAATTGATCAAATACGCATTAGGCAGGGGATACAATATGAATGAGATGATGTCTCATATTGAAGCTCTAATAAACAAAGATCAAACAATAAGTCGTTAATAAGTATGAAGACATTTAAACTACTTTTAATTTTGATTTTAGCATGGAATCTCTCGGGATGTTCAAAAGATGAATCTATACATCAGAAAGAACTCGATTACATAATCTTTGGATCATTTTATGGAGAATGTATTGGTGAGAATTGCGTGTCGATTTATAAATTACAGGGAACAAGTCTTTTCGTTGATACAAGAAAGCAATATCCTAATGGGATGAGTCGATATGAAGGAACATATGAAATCCTTCCTCAGGAATTATATGATCTTGTTGCTGATTTAGCGAGTGAGGTTCCAGACGAGCTGCTTAATATGGAGCCAGGGACGATTGGTTGTCCGGATTGTGCAGATGGTGGCGGAAAATATATTGAAATCAATCAGGACGGGAAGATTAAAGCCTGGTCAATAGACAATGTATTAAACAACATACCCGAATCACTTCATGAATTCATGAGTACTTTAGAAGAAAAGATTGAATTATTACTGTAAGCTTCTAGACC
>JABDLO010000058.1 GCA_013002995.1 Saprospiraceae bacterium
TTCCAGCATAAATTGTTTGCCCTTCAAAGGTTTTGTTATTAATTTTCCTTCTCATGAGATGAGGATTTAAATAGTTAAGAGATTTTGTTACTTCAATTTAACTATTCCTCATCTCTTGTTTCTAGACTAACATACTTGCTCTGCGAAAAAAACTCAGCGTACCTCTGTGGTTAAAACTAAAACCACGTCTCTACCCTTTCACCTCCATCAGATACGGTTCCTTCATATTGTAAAACATAAACGCCAGTGCATCTGCCGCCTCTTCAATCTGCTTACTCGTAGGCTTTCCGGCTCCATGACCAGCTGAAGTTTCAATTCTTATCAATACCGGATTATCTCCATTGTGCTTTTTCTGTAACTCAGCTGCAAACTTAAACGAATGTGCCGGCACTACCCTGTCGTCATGATCTGCTGTCATCACCATGGTTGCCGGATAGGCCGCTTCATCGACATTGTGTAGAGGTGAATATTCTATCAAGTATTTAAATGCTTCAGGATCATCGCTTCTGCCATAATCAGTGGCCCATGCCCATCCAATGGTAAACTCATGATATCTCAACATGTCAAGTACTCCTACCCTTGGGTATGCAACTGCAAAAAGGTCCGGACGTTGAGTCATACAAGCTCCAACCAGCAAGCCCCCATTCGATCCTCCTTCTATGGCAAGTTTATCACTTGAAGTATACTTTTCAGCTATAAGATGCTCCGCTGCAGCAATAAAATCATCGAATACATTCTGTTTTCTTTCAAGGGTGCCGGCCTTATGCCATTCCTTACCGAATTCTCCACCACCACGGATATTAGCTACAGCATAAATACCTCCATTTTCCAATAACGGGAGCCGTGTCAGACTGAATCCGGGTAAAATCGGAATGTCAAAGCCTCCATAACCATACAGTAATGTTGGATTTTGACCATCTTGCTTTGTTCCTTTCTTCATGGTCAGGAACATGGGCACTTTTGTACCATCCTTGGATGTATACCACACTTGCTTGGTTTCAAAATCCTCGCTCTTGAAGTCCACCTTAGGTTGGCGGAAAACTTCATAGCTCATATCATCAGCATTCAAAGCATAAATGGTACTAGGCACTGTAAACGATGTAAATGTGAAAAAACCGGTATCATCTTTTTTCTTTCCACTGACTCCTCCCACTGTTCCAATCCCAGGTAATTCCAGCTCTGATATAAATTTGCCGTCAAGGTCATAAACTTTAATCTGCGAGCTTGCATTGTGGATATAATTTACCCACATCTTACCACCCAGGATAGAGGCCCCTCTCAAAGCATCTTCACTTTCAGGAACGATCTCCTCCCAGTTCTCTTTATTCGGATTCTTTGCATCAATGGCTATGATCTTATTCTTAGGTGCATCAATATTGGTCTGGAATAACAATTTGTCTCCATTATTATCTATGAATGACAGGTCATTATCAAATCCCTCCTTGACTTTGATTGGTTTCCAATCAGGCTTCGTAAGATCAATAAATGCCATCTCATTACCACTGGTTGATTCCGCCATGGTCATAAGCAGGTACTTTTCATCTTCGGTGGCTGTGGCATAAACATTACGCTGGGGATTATCAAGATCTTCATATACTTTAATATCCTCACCCTGATCCGTTTCGATTTTATGATACCATAACTGGTGATATTCATTTTTAGCGGACAACTCATCCCCTCCTTCGGGAGAAGGAAACCTGCTGTAGAAAAAACCATTTCCAGACCAGGATAATCCGGAAAACTTAATCCATTCCAATTTATCATCCAACAATTCACCGGTTGCAGTATTCATCACAAATGCCGTATTCCAATCTGACCCACCTTCTGAGACCATATAAGCGAGGTAAGTGCCATCTTTATTGAAAGCCAGTCCGGATAGTGCAACCGTACCGTCTTCTGAAAAGGTATTGGGATCAAGAAATACCTCTCCATCTTCTTTTATATCATCCGTAACGTATAACACGCTTTGATTCTGAAGGCCATCATTCTTGAAATAATAGTACTTGCCACCTTCTTTAAATGGTGAAGAATACTTTTCATAGTCCCAGATTTCTTCTAATCTCGTTTTTAATTCTTCTCTGAAAGGGATCTTATCCAGGTAATCAAAGGTTACAGCATTTTGGCGCTTCACCCAGTCTATGGTTTCATCACTATTATCATCTTCCAGCCATCTGTAAGGATCAGCTACATTAGTTCCGTGATAATCTTCCACAACGCTTGAGTCCATCCTGGATTCAGCATAGGTTACAGGTATATTTTCAAATTGCATTTTCGGGTCAATAGAGTCTTTACAGGAAATCATAAATAGTACTAATAGAGAAAAGATTATAATGTTTTTCATAGAAGGTAAATTTGGCGTAAAGCTAATAAAATCATCAACTACTGCGTTGACATCTACAGTAACGTGAAATGATCGAAGGAAATTGAATAAAAAATCAATATCTTTGGACCATAACAGCGTATTTCATTAAGCAATACCGGATGAAATTTAATACTATCTGGAAATATAGGATTCTAAACATTGCAGCTCTCTTTTTGCTCACTATACCCTTTCTTGCGGGACAAAAGATGTATGTCACCCATTCAGGGCAGACCATACAGCTTAAGGCCAATGGCCAATGGCAATATGTGGAAGATAACACCCTTGATGATCAGGGGTTGATTGCAGAATCAGAAATAGAAGTAGATCCTTATGAACTTCCATCCTCCGCCTACAACATAAGTGAGGAAGAAGAAAACATGTATGAAAACTTGAAAAAGCAACTTCAGTTTTTTGAAGCAGATTTCTTCGTCCGGCACCTGATCATTAAGAATAAAATTGACAATGATGATTCTGATGATGCGGATAAGAAACTCGAAAAAGACTTAAAGAAAAAATACAAAACAAGTTATGAACTGCTGGATAAGCTTTCAAAATTCAACTCTAGCGATAAAAATAAACGAGATAAGATCCTCGAAGAAGTAAAAGAAAAACTGGTTAAAGAATTTAGAATTGATGAAGTTCAGATTCAGCCTGAAAAAATAGGAAAGACTTCATCCAAAAATACTGTCAACTTAAAGTCCTTCACCATAGACGAGCGTTCTTCTTATGACATTGTCAAGGAAAAAGAATGTGAGTTGGTCTTCAATGGAATGGATAAACAACTCAACAAAAAAAGAAAAGAAGTCAAAAGTTCTAATTGGTTTTCTTATACCCATCCTAAACTATTGAATCATTTCAAATCCAATGATTTCCTGAAAGGTGAGGCTTCATTGATGCAGGTTGATAAGCGGTTTTATATAAATCTCAGACTTATTCTAGCGACAAGAGATGCACGGAGATCTTACGGCTATGTAGCAGAAGATGCCATGTTACGCATCTCACTGATCAATGGAGATAGGATTTATCTGAAAAATCAAATCAGGAGCGACGGAAATCTAGAGGCCTATACCGGGAATACTGTTTATCAATGTCTTTACCAGGTTGATAAGGATGATATTAAAGAGATTAAGCGAACAGAGATTGATAAAGTAGGCATTATGTGGAGCACGGGGTTTGAAGAATATGATGTCTATGAAGTAGACTTCTTAATGAATCAACTTTACTGCCTGGAAAATGATTAATAAGACCAAGCTGGGATTACACCTTCCTACAGACCCTAGATGGGTAAATCTAACACAGAAAAATCTTGAAGACATTCTTACGGATCACGCTTATTGCGAGCAGAAAGCCGCAACTTCATGCATCAGTCTTATTCAACAATACCCTGACAAGATAGATATGGTCAGAGCCATTGCACCCATCGTGACTGAAGAATGGGGTCATTTCAGACTCGTATTAAATGAATTGGATAAAAGAGAATTGACCCTGGGCCGGCAACGCAAAGATGAATATGTCAATAAACTCCTGTCATTTCAGAAAAAAGGTGGCTCCAGAGAGGAAAGGTTAATAGAGAAACTGCTTGTTTGTGCACTCATAGAAGCAAGAAGCGCTGAACGATTCAGGTTGTTATCGCTGGAACTGGAAGAACAAGAGCTAAAAGAATTCTACCATCGATTTATGGTTTCTGAAGCTGGGCACTATCGTTTGTTCCTGGACCTGGCTTATCAATACGCTGATAAAGAATATGTTCAGAACCGCTGGCAGGAATTTCTTTCTTTCGAAGGAGAGATGGTTACTACTCTTGAAGTAAGAGGAGATAGAATGCACTAAAAAAGAATAGAGGCCCCACACTTCCATGTCTGAGACCTCACTATCTATGAAAACTATCTTAATCTACTTACCCGTAATCTACATAAATCATACCAATTCATATCTCTTCTATTATATACAATCCTTCAAACAAAAAAGAGGTTCCAATCAAAAGACTGAGAACCTCAACTATCTATGAAAACTTCTTAAATAAACGCTTTAGGAAAGCGAACTATTGTGTCTTAATTGGTCTTTAATCTTTCAAGGATACCGTCATTGTCATAAACAATCTCTGCATCAGCAAATCCTTTGTTTATTGCACGGATCTTAGCTTTTTCAGCTTCTTCTAATGACTTATACCCACTGAGAATAAATATGGTCCAGCCCCCCTTGGTCCACTGTTCGATCTTACCAAGGTTCTTTGCCTTACCTATGTCAAACCATATCGGATCCTCATAAGACGCTAATCTCACTTTGTAATTGCTGCCTCCCTTAAATTTAGAAGGTACCATGTACGAGCTGTTGTCTCCTGCCCCACTCAGATTATCATTGGCAAGCATCAATTCCATCTCTGACGTATTCATGGTCTGATGTGTGATAAATGCATCTTGGTAACCATATGACTTTACTGTACTTAAAACTTTTGATGCTTCATTACGATCCAGGAAGTATCCTAATCTGATCTTCACAAGATTAGACTGAGGCACACGATAGATGTTCCCATACTTACTTAATCTTGCAAAGTCTTTCTTGTCACCGGCAGTCTTAGAAAGAGCAGCCAATTGGATAAAGTAAACCTTTGTTCCATTCAATAATGATTCATCGAATCCAACCATCTTAGCTCCTTCCCAATGCGGAGTCGATGATGGTGCCGTCTTCAATCGATCAAGAACAATGGCTTCAGGTTTTTCATCTTTTTTCTGAACAGGATCCTGAGTAACGACTGGCTCTTGAACTTCTACTTTCGGAGACTTTTCAATAGCCAGGTCAGCTTCTTCTTCCTTTGTAAATTCATCAATTGACTCTTCTTCCTCAACAACCGGTGGTTCAATGGTCTTTATCTTAAATCCTTCATCAGCAACCAGAGACACCATAGGAGTCTGAGGTTCAACAACTTCCATTGCATAAGCTCCATCAATGACCTTGGTTACAGTAAATAAGTCCAGATTGCCTCTGGTACCGAGCCTGTTACTTGATAGATATATTTTCTTACTTTCTTGATCAACATTTGGATAGAGATCATCTCCAGGAGAGTTTACTCCATTGCCCATATTTTCCGGAAACGCCCAACTGCCATTGTAAACTATGCTTTTAAAAACGTCATAGCCTCCCAACCCATGGTGGTAATCCGATGAAAAATACAAAGTGTGATCATCGAAGAAAGGTGTTATTTCATTTCCAGGAGTATTGATATCAGCTCCAAGATTCTCAGGCATTGTCCATTCTCCATCAATTTTATAACTTACATAAAGATCATAACCGCCATAGCCGCCACTTCGATTGGAACTAAAATAAAGCGCGTCTCCATTGAATGACAAACATGGAAATGCAGCTGAAGAACCGATTTCATTATGCTTGAATGGCCTTTCATTATAAAAATCTCCATCAGCATCAACATCAGCTAGAAGAATGCTCTCTTCTTCATCACCTTCAAAAACAGGTTGATATCCTTCCCTGAAGTTATTTTTCATTATTGCAGCCATAGAATAATCCTCAGAATAACTAATAGGACCAAGTCTGTAACTTGATTTGAGAGGTTGTCTTAATAAAGAAACACTTGCATTATCAGATGACATAACACCTGTTGCACACAATTTACTTCCGGCGACAGAAGGTGTATCCTTTTCTTTCAAGTCAGGTCTGAAGGACATGAAAACCCATTTATCCTTATAAGGAGTCAGGCCAAAATCAGATGTAGGCGTATTGCCTGCAAATGGAGATACGTCATAAGCAAGAGGCAACTTCAATGCCTTCTCAGCAAAATCACAACTCAGTGTAAAATGCTCCGCAGTGATGGGATCAAATTGAGCCAATTCATCAAATACGGTTCTTGCCCCATTATAGTTAACTAACTTCATTAAAACTTTTCCATATGCCAGCAACTCATCTGGCGCAAGGATTACTCTTTCTGAAGCTTTTGCAAAATATTTACTTGCTTCAAGGTCATTATTCATGGCTTGAAAACACAAACCAAGTGAAATCATTGCTTCTACATGGTCAGGATTCTCTTTCAATACCTGATTGTAATTATACGCAGCCAGCTCAAAGGCCCTTAATTCATATTGTTTTTTGGCCTTTTTCAATTCTGATTGACCGCTCAGAGGTACCAGGAATGCTGAGATAAGTAGCATCCCTGCTAGTAGTTGTAGTTTTCTTGTCATTGTATCAAAGGTTTCTTAAATGATAACCAGAACACATTATATTTAGCAAATATATATAATTCTGTTGTTTAACATAACATACATATAATATATTTTCCGAATATTTATTGTGGAACCCCTTGAAACAAGGTCATTTAAATATTACTTTTTTTGTACAAGTGAGAAAACACCTATACTTAACAATCCAAGAATAAGAGACATAATAGTGGCTGCAATTAAAGGATCTGACATCCAATAATCCTGAGGTAAGACATTTTGTTCAACAAGGATTTTATGGCTATCCGGATCAAGTGCGGCGAGGTCTTTTGGGTTGGCAGCCATGCGATCACCCGATATTTTATCAACTATGGTAGTAGCATTTCTCCACGGCCAGATTTTATTGAGGGACCCAATCATAAATCCCGTCAACAATATCATCGTATTGCGTTCATAGTGTTGGAAAAGGTATTTCAACACTCTTGAAAACCCAATAATACCTACCAGGCAACCAGAGGCAAAAACAACTATTATAAGGAATCCTTCTGTAGAAAAATCCGTAATTACACCTTTGAGAGTCGGAATAATAACAGTATACATTCCTAACAAAAGCAGAATGAAACTTCCAGATATACCCGGTAAGATCAATGCTGTAATGGCCAGCATACCCGAAATAAATATGTAGATAAAAGATGAGGAGCCAGTTGCAGGGCTGATGATGGTGATTCCATAGGCTATCACAATACCAATCAATAAGACAAGACCATCATTCCACTTCCATTTCTTGATAGATCGTGCAATATAGATTGATGAAGCTAAGATCAATCCAAAGAAAAAGCCCCATAGCGGTTCCGGGTAATTCTCATATAGATACGTGATGGCAAAAATGCCAACCAATAATCCCAGTAACATTCCTGTAATGAGCGAAGTCAGAAACTTTATATCGATTTGAGCATTGAATCCTTTCCATCCCTCTTTAAGTGTAGATCGAATCAACTTGAGGTTAAAGGATGTAATGGTTTCTATGAGTTTAGGATATATACCCGTGATCAGAGCAATTGTTCCTCCTGACACACCCGGGATGACCTCAGCGATACCCATCGCCATTCCTTTCAACGCATTGGCTATTAAATTCATATCATCTGTGTTCTCTACCTATTAACCTTCCGTTTACTCTGATGGTATCATAATTTTCAGAAATGTAATCACTGTTGCCTCCTTCTAAGATTGGTCTGCCTGCCTGAACCCATGCGGTATACCACAAACTCCCAATTGACTTGATGGTTTCTCTGAACCGTTGCTCTACCATATCACCCATTGATTCTTTATATGCTTTTGCAAATTCAGGGCATTGTATTCTGACCGTCCTACCATTCCGCTCGTCATAGCAGAATTGTCTGTCCTGCGGAAACTCCTTTTGCAATCTCATCTCTTCCCCAAGTACATTGTCCACTTCAGCATGACTATCAAGGACCACATCCCAGAAAAACTCATCCAGGTCTTTAATGTATTCTGCCTTCCCCACAAAAAAGTCAAATTCCTTATCTGCATAAAGTTCAGGAATGCGGGACTCCCAGAATGCATGGATCCCATCCTGGCCAGTGAGTTGGCCATTGTAATTTTCTGTTGTATGAAGCGGGACGTGTGCATCAGCGATGTAATGACCATAATCCGCACTGATCTTTAATATTAAAGGAACATTTTCATCTTCAAATGCCCTAACCAGTCTGAAGTGCGTTTCCAGTAAAGCAAAAGGTATAATTCCATAATCAGAGAAACTATCCCTCACACTTATACTTTTTAATCCTTGGATGACGTCGATTGTCCCATCACTAAATGATTTTCCAAATACTTCATCATATCTGTGTCTGAAAATTGAATCCTTGAAAAATTTCAGGAAAGTATCAACTGGAACGGTAACAG
>JABDLO010000082.1 GCA_013002995.1 Saprospiraceae bacterium
GTTCAAACCATTATAATAAAAGATAAAGGTTCCGGAGACATCAAAATTGATGGTAGTGTCTATTCTGAATGCATGGATGAATTAAATCTCATAGATTCTCTTGGCGCAGATGATCCATTGAAATATATCATGCTGGCATCCAAGAACCTGGATTTAAAAGATGCTGTAGTTTCATCAGGTGGATTGGGAATCTGGTCTGCTGGTGAAGAAATCAAGATTGATAAGGATTGTGCTGTAAGTACATTTGCCAGGGCAGAAAGTATAGATGACAAAAGTGAGACTGGTGTTTCATTTGCACAGGTATTAAGCCCTTCTCCGGCCCCGGACAATCAGCCACCGGCATATATTGATAACAATCCTTCAGATCTTAAAATTGACAAAAATCAACCAGATACGACAATCATCGATGGTACGGATTACAAGAAACTGACAGTAGATAAAAACAATGTGGTAAGATTTGCAGAGACTGATACAATATACATAGAAGAGCTCGAATTCAAGAATGCCAATGATGGAGAAGAGATTCATGTATTGTTTAGTTACAGAACCGTCGTCATTATTGAAAAGAAGTTGAATATCGGCAAGTTTGTCTATTTCAATGAAAATCAACAAGACGGTGTCCAGGTGTTTGTCATCGATGGCGATGCCAATATTGAAGAGAATAGTTCATTCAGGGGGATGATCGATGCCCGGCAAGGCAAGATCGATGTAAAAGGCAAGAAAAATGAACCAACCATAATGGTTGGTCAGTTTATAGCCGAGGAAATCAGGTCTGAAAAAGAGGTCGACTGGTCTCTTGATATCGAGACACCAGGAAATATCTTACCATCATATCCGCCGGCCCCATTGGATATCCTTCCTTTGGGTAATATTATTGGTTCTGAATTAACTTCCTTGTTTGTGGCAGACCCGGAACCTGTGGTTGAGAATATTGTGGCTGATAATGTATATACACTTGAAGTGGATACCATTTCAGGCGTAGAAACTGTCACAGTATTTGTTGAAGTAGTTACGATTCCAAAGAAATATGATCTTGTAGTTCAGGCCCTGCAGGGGTTTAATTTCGAAATCTTATCAGAATATGATCATATCATTGCAGGCTTTATTCCTGTCGAATATCTGGATGAATTAAACGCCCTCGGATTTGGTAATGACCCTTGTGTTCAGTTTGCAAGGCCGGTTTTCCGACCCATTCTGGATGCCGGGATAGTAACTTCCCAGGGAGACAAAGCGCAGCGATCAGATTATGTCAGAAATGGTTTCCAGATTGATGGTTCAGGCGTAAAAATTGGTATTATATCAGACAGCTATGATGCACTACGAGGGAATAATGCAGCATTGGATATACAGAACGGAGATTTACCGGCTGCAGGTGTTCAAGTGCTTCAGGATGGCGGAAGATTGCCAAATCCTACAGATGAGGGAAGAGCGATGCTACAGATCGTACATGATGTTGCGCCTGGTGCGGAGCTGGCTTTTAAAACAGGTTTTATCAGTGCGGGTGGTTTTGCCAAATCTATCAGTGACCTGGATTCGACGGCCAATTGTAATATTATATGTGATGATATCACATATATCACGGAACCATTTTATGAAGATGGAATCGTAGCTAAAGCAGCTGAAGAAGTAGTAGCAAATGGCGTCACGTATGTTTCTGCAGCAGGGAACTATGGTGAGAATACGTATAGTGCTGATTTTAATGGCGTTCCTATTCCTTTTGGTTATAGGATTAGCGGATTTGCTCATGATTTTAATACCAATCCACATCCTGATAGTGTAGATATTTTACAGGAAGTGAAATTAGAACCTGGAAATTATACTATTTCTCTCCACTGGGAAGATGATTATTATTCTAACCGCCTAAAAAATCCGAAAGGTGCTGATATTGATCTAGATATATACCTGATTGATGATGATAATAACAAGACGATCAGATACAACAGGAACTTCAATAACAAAAATACTGACCCGATTGAAATCGTTGATTTTTCAGTGCAAAATGCGACGACCTATACCAATATAATGATTGTCAGTGAAGACAGCACCGATGTGAATTTCAAGTATATTTTCTTCAGGTATACAGGAAAAAATATAATCCGGGAATACAAAAGTGATCAGTCCACCATTGTAGGTCAAGCCAACTCGCCCAACGTCATAGCCGTAGGTGCTGTATTGTTTAAAAACACACCTGAGTATGGCAAGGAAGTACCGACACCGGCATCATTTTCTTCGAGAGGAGGATTTTCAGTAAAAGGACAAAATCGAACGAAACCTGATATTTGTGCACCTAATGGTGTCAATACCACTGTAGACCTGGGCGGTCGTGGTGAAGAAATTGATGGTGATGAATTTCCGAATTTCTCAGGGACTTCAGCAGCTGCACCGCATGCTGCTGGTTCAATAGCCTTGATTATGGAAGGACGGAAAAAGTTCCTGAATAAGGAGACACCTCCTGACACAGTTAAAAGAATATTAATAGAAACAGCATTGGATATGGAAGAACCCGGGCATGACGCCGCTTCAGGATGGGGCTTTAATCAACCCGACAAAGCATTGTTGGCCATTGCCAATCCAACACCCATATTGGATACCTATGAATTGCCAGCAGGCATAGATTCAACCAATATTGGAGATACGCCTTTTGATATCACAATAAACGGGCAATACCTCGTCGATTCAACATGTGTCATGTTTGGAGACCAGGCATTGGCAACGAATGTAT
>JABDLO010000105.1 GCA_013002995.1 Saprospiraceae bacterium
CCCCAGGATATCCCGATGATTAAACTCCTGGTTGTCGCAGAAAAAAACTAAAGACTCAATTCATGCTTACCGAATACTCCGGCATAGTCATTACCAAATGTTGCCTGCGGCCCAATTACCCCCAAAAATAGAAAGTAGAATGGACTTTGAATCCACATTGTTATAGTCTGGTCCCAGCAGTAATGGAATGATCGTCTCCCGATTATCTGGCCATTTTAAACATCCCGACATTATTAGTATCCCTAACTTCTGACCAGCACGCTTTCTAAGTTGAGCCTCTATCCCAATGTTACTAGTCTCATCAGAATTATCTCCAATATAAAAGGTTAATGCGATTTCTCAACCTAAATACCCATGACCAATATCACCTCCTCCCACCTACAAAAAAATCCTTCCAAAATCCAATAACCCCATACCTTTATATTAAAGTGATTTAATACGGGTATCAAAGACTAACAATCATAGCTACTGAGTTGATCTACTCCTTTTAGAAAGACTTTTAGGAGAAATAGAAAGCACATAAATATGGAAAAAGATAGAAGTTTCTGGGTATTGATTTCAATCGCATCAATTCTTATAATAATGTTTTTAGCGGGACAAACATTAGGTGTGTTCAATTATGATCTCGCCGTATCAATAGGAATGCAGGAATCTGAAAGTGAAATAGGTAAAATAGGTATTGCCTTTGCAAAGGGATTTGGTTTTGCTGACACGGTAATATATATACCCTTATTCCTTATGGGTATAATTGGATTATTTAAAAATAAGCGTTGGGGAAAATACTCTATGTTCGGTGCTCTGGCCATTTCTGTTTATTGGCCCATAGTTCATTTATATGCCATTTTTATTGACAGGATATCGATAACACTTAATCCTGAAAAATATATCTCTTACCCAATCATATTATCTCTCATAATCATTTATGGCGTATGGGGGATGTGGTATTTATATAAAAAATGAGATTTTTTTATTCTCCTGACTAGGTGTATAAATTAAAAGTGGATAACCGGCACCACATTATATATCAACCGTAATTTATCTCATCCTTTAATGTTGCAAATAAAGGACTGTTGTATTCATCTCAATATCCATCTTGTCAGAATTCTCAACTCTCACCTCTAAAAAGTATGACCAATATCACTCCCCCTCCCTCTTAATTACTCCCTCCATCTTTCCTCATTCTACTCCCAATCCCCTATCTTTATTTCAACTGAAAACACCATTTGTCTTTATTCCAATCAAGCATCCATTTGCAGATGTTTGATAATCGTTAATAAAGGTTATCATTGACTATTTAGAGTTTTAGGTGAGTGTATAATGGTAATATGACTCATGAAAAAATAAAAATCACTCATAGAAATACCAGAGTTAAGTGGAATTAAGTTTCTTGAAAACAATTAACTTTAGGGTAAATCCAGATCTATGATCACAAAAGAAAAGTTATACAAACAAATTGAGAGTTTTCCAGATGAACTTGAAATTGAAGAGCTAATTGAAAGACTGCTATTAATTGACAAACTCGAAAAACGTAAAATCGAGTCTGATAATGATGATACTGTCTCAGAAGGTGAATTAGACAATGAAATTAAAGGATGGTTAGAAATTAATAAAAAATAAAGTCAGATAATATGCTGAGCATTCACACTCACCACCAAATCATCTTTTAAAGGCTAAATGGTAGAATGGCTAAATGGTAAAAAGGATCGGCTACAAGTTTACTCAACTCCTTTTACAGATATAACCAAATCGTCCTGATGCAATTAAGGCTAAAGGGTTGAAAGGTTAAAAGGCTGAAAGGAATGGTATAAAGATTATTCAACCCCTTTGACAGATACAACTAAGTCGTCTTGGTGAACTAGTGTCCTCTCATCCAGAAACACCGAAGTAACTACCCCATCTCTCGGAGCCACAACCGTTGTCTCCATCTTCATCGCCTCAATGATAAATAACGGTTGATTGTGATTGACTTCATCGCCTTCTTTAACGAGGATCTTGGAGAGGCTACCCTGGAGGGGAGCTCCTACGTGTTCCGGCTTGGTGACCTTGATGTTGACGACGGTGGCGCTTTTGACGGAGTCATCCTTGACCAGGACGGAACGGATGGTTCCATTCAATCGGAAGATGACCAGGCGGTTGCCGTTTTCATCAGGGGCATTGGTGTTAAGGTACTCTACAAGAATGGTCTTACCCCGTGCGATATTGACAGAGATCTCTTCATTGGGCTTTAAGCCATAGAAGAAGGTCGGTGTCGGCAATAAAGAAGTATCTCCATACATCACCACATGCTTGTAATAATCCTCGAAGACCCGTGGATACAAGAGGTAGGATAAGAAATCCTCGTAGCTGTCTTTCTCAGGGAATTGCTGCTTGAAGGATTCGTATTCTTTTTCCAGGTCGATCGGAGGCAGGTATTCATTGGGGCGATTGGTGAAAGGCTCGGTGCCTTTTAAGACGTCTTTCTGGAATTGTTCCGGCCAACCAAATTTCCACTGTCCCAGGTCTCCCTTCATCAAGGATACCATGCTGTCAGGGAAGGAAATGTTGTTGCCATTCTGCTCGATGTCTTCAATGGTCAGGCCATTGGAAGTCATAAACATGGCCATGTCTCCGACCACCTTGGAAGAAGGCGTTACTTTCACAATTCCTCCCAAGAATTCATTGATTTTCTGATAGTTATGTTTTATCAGATCAAATTTATCTTCAAGCCCAAGACTCCTTGCCTGTGGCCTTAAATTGCTGTATTGCCCGCCGGGGATCTCGTGATTATACACCTCAGCTGTACCCGACTTCAATTCCGTCTCGAAGGGATAGTAATATCTGCGTACATCTTCCCAGTAATCGGAATACTTGTTCAATACATTGACATCAATGCCGGTCACTTCAGGATCGTACATCGAGGCTACTGAGTTGAAATTAGGCTGGGAAGTGATTCCCGACAAACTAGATATCGCACAATCCACCACATCCACACCTGATCGGATGGCTGCTCTGTAAGTAGAAGCCTGAACCGAAGAAGTATCGTGGGTATGCAAGTGTATCGGAAGATTGGTCACTCCCTTGATCGACTCGATCAGGTAACTGGCTGCATCCGGCTTCAGCAGTCCGGCCATGTCCTTGATGCACAGGATGTGTGCACCGGTGTCTTCAATTTCCTTGACCATGTCGAGGTAGTAATCGATGTTGAAACGATTGCCTCCTTTCTTCATTACATCTCCGGTGTAACAG
>JABDLO010000118.1 GCA_013002995.1 Saprospiraceae bacterium
TTTTCAATATCACACGTAAAGAGAAGGCCTCCGACGCAAGAAGGCTCTGCCTTCGACTCGACTACTATACATTCGAATATTTCAGACTTAGTTCTTATTGATTGACGAAATGAGATTGTTGATTGTCGAGATTACAACCGGGCTTACCAACCTGCCTTCCAAGGAACGCAGGCAGGTCTCTTCGAGCTTGGGAATCCCTTCGACGTAAGAAGGCTCTGCCTTCGATTCTCTTACCACACATTAACTTCAGGTATCAGAACAATACCATAGTGGTCTTCTACTTCCTGGATGATCATTTTGGCAAAATCCTCCGACGCGAGAAGGCTCTGCCTTCGACTCGAATATATATTCCGGGCTTACCAATCCCTCTGGGCTTGGTAGTCCCTACCCTTCGACGTAAGAAGGCTATGCCTTCGATTCTCTTACCACACATTAACTTCAGGTATCAGAACAATACCATAGTGGTCTTCTACTTCCTGGATGATCATTTTGGCAAAATCCCATAATTCACCTCCTGTTGCTTTCCCATGATTCACCAACACAAGTGCCTGCTTCTCATACGTGCCTACATCTCCAATTCTCTTGCCTTTCCATCCAAGTTGATCTATCAACCAGCCAGCCGGTATCTTAACCGTTTCATCGTCTATCGAATAGTGAGGCATTTCCGGAAACTCCGCAATAAGTCGATTAAATTTTGAAGTAGTTACAATTGGATTCTTAAAGAAAGATCCTGAATTTCCTAATTCCCGGGGATCAGGAAGTTTTGATTTTCTGATTTCAATGACCATCTCACTCACATCTCGAATTGTAGGGTATGCGATCATCTTCTCGACCAACTTCTTCTTGATGGCTCCGTAATCCATCCTTAACTCATGCTTTTTTGTAAGTTTATATCTTACTGATGTGATGAAACATTTGCCTTTGAGTGGTCCTTTAAATATACTGTCCCGATATCCAAATCTACAATCCTCCTCCAGCAGAATATGGTCCTTTCCTGTTGTCAGGTCGTACATCGTTAAAGAAACAAAGAACTCGGATTGTTCAACTCCATATGCTCCAATATTCTGAATGGGAGCAGCACCCACCGTTCCTGGAATTAACGAAAGGTTCTCTATTCCTCCATATCCATGTGATACAGCCCACATCACAAATTGGTGCCAATCATGTCCTCCGCCAACCTCGACCAGAACATAACTGTCATTTTCCTTCAGGACTTTTATTCCTTTAATCTGATTATGTAATACCTTCCTTTCCAGGTCTCCGGTCAACAGGATATTAGAACCTCCTCCGAGCACCCTGACTTCCTTGTGTGGGATAGGTAAGATTTCAGATAATTCTTCTTCAGAATTTATTTCGATCAATCGATCACATGAAGCATCGATTCCGAAAGTATTATACGCTTTTAACGAAACTGGGTTAGAGATCACTTTCCGGGTCAGATATTTGTTTTAGTTTAGGTAAGTTGAAATCGTATCTTATACCGAAATTAAAGGAGTTGGCACTATTGTCCGGATTGTAGCCATATCTTACATATGCATGTAATGTAAAGCCTGACATTCCGAAGCCATATCCTATCTCTCCGACATAAGTCTTGAAAAAGTCTCTGGTGACCCCGATTTCTTTGTCACCTCCATTTAGGTAATATAGTTCTGTTTTGTTGTACTGGATACCACCTCCCACTGTAAATCCGAATTTCCCTTCCTTATCTAATCCTGAAAGTCCTCCAAAATTTAAATGAGCCAGCATCGGAAAGGAAACCATTCCTAAGCCTTTGTAGTCATTTACATCCAGACCAAATATTCCCCAATTGGCAGTAGTTTCTAAGGATAAAGAAAGGTTGTTTCCTCCCATCCATATCTTAGGTCCGACTCCAAGGTTAAAAAGAAAACTTCCGGCAGATGTGCCTGCAAGACCGTCCTCAGGGTTATTGTATCTCTGATAGATCTCTGTATTAGCTGTGATTCCATAACCAAACTGTGCCTGGGCCTGAGTGAATATGAAAAAAGCTGCAAGAATTGTAATCGTGGTCCTCATACTGAGTATTATGATGCAAAATTAAAATAAATCGTAATATATCCTTTTCATTCCTCCCCTACTTAGTAGAAACTCTGATCATTGTCGCTTTGTTACCAACACAGGCAATGTATTTTGAAATAATAACAGATTTTTAACCACGTTTCAGTAATAATGGCTAGTTGAAAGACAATCTCTCCTTAATTATGAAGACTCAAACTGAAGCTTAGCCAGATTGCTATAAGCTCCATTTTCTTCTGCAGAGAGCTCCGTATGGGTTCCACTTTCAATGATTTTTCCATTCTCTATTACATAGATGCGATCAACATTTTTAATGGTTGATAGCCTATGGGCTATGATGATCGAGGTTCTACCGGTCATCAATACATCTAGAGCCTCTTGCACGAGTCGCTCTGATTCTGCATCAAGAGATGAAGTCGCTTCATCCAGGAGAAGTATGGATGGATTCTTCAAGATGGCCCTCGCAATGGCCACCCGTTGTCGCTGTCCTCCTGATAGTTTGATCCCCCGCTCTCCAACAACTGTTTCAAATTTTTCAGGAAAAGTTTCTATAAATTCAAGGCAGTTACTACGTCGAGCCGCATCATATATTTCCTCATCGGTAGCATCTGGCTTACCATAAAGAATATTTTCTTTTATCGTACCACCAAAGAGTATGACCTCTTGAGGAACAATCCCAAGGTTTCTACGGAAAGATGACAGATTGTAATCATCAAGATTTTTTCCGTCCACCTTTATGGCTCCTTCCGCAACATTGTAAAACTTCATTAATAACTGCACAATAGTAGACTTTCCGGCACCGCTCTGACCTACAAGGGCAACTTTTTCACCTGCATTAATGATCATATCTATACCTTTCAATACTTCGATATCTGGTCTGGTGGGATATGAAAAATGTACATTATCATAAGTTATATTACCGTTTAAGTTGATCTGTGGAGCATTAACAATATGGTCAATGTCAATTTCAGAATCACTTTCCAGCATGGCCTGAATTCTCTCAGTTGCTCCTACAGCCTGTGCAATAGAAGTATAAAGACTACCAAAACTTGCAATTGCTCCTCCAAGAACCCCGGTGTAAATAATGAATGTAAACAGATCTCCTGCTCCCATCTCCCCATTCTGTACCATAATTGCTCCCCTCCAAAGGATGAAAAATATTCCACCAAATAAAACAGCTATAATAAAAATGAAAAACAATCCCCTGGTTCTGGCAAAAGTCAATGAGATCTTGACAATCTTATCAACTGCATCTCCGTACCTCATGGACTCATACCACTCATTGGCAAAGGCCTTGACTGCACTAAAGGATTGAAATGTTTCTTCAACAATGGTATTGGTAACCGCCAATTGATCCTGCCGCTTCCTGGAAAGTCGTCTGATATACCTACCAAATATCATCGCCAATATGACAATGGCAGGAAAAGTCAACAACATAATCAGAGATAACCGAGGTGTCAATACTGCAATAAATATTACGCCTGCAATTAAAATTACAACCTGTCTTAAGAATTCTGCAAGAGTAATCGAAAACGCACTTTGCAGCTGTTCTACATCAGCTGTAATCCTGCTGGTTAACTCTCCTACCCTTCTTTCTTCAAAGAATCCAATGGACTGGGTAATGATCTTATTATATAAGTCCTTCCTCAGGTCCGCCATGCCCTTTTCCGACACAATTGCAAAAAAGATGACTCTGAAATAGGAAAGAATGGCCTGAAGGATTAGAATGATTAGAAACACCCATCCATAATCTTTTACATCCAGATTATACCATTTAGATTCTCCAACAGCGGTATTGGCCATTTCCCCCGGAATCTGAAGAAGTCCAAGAAATATAAGGCTTCCTAAAACCAGAAAGATCATACCCCCGATAAAGTATCCCAGATAAGGCTTGATGTACCTGAATATCTTAATGGCATCCGTAAGGTTCTTCTTAGTGAGCTTTACTTTCTTACCCGTATCCCTGATTCTTCGTCTTCTGGCCATGTAATTTTATTATGATGCAAAGGTAACACTAAAATGAAGTGCCTTGTTTTTACATCAGAAAATTTCAGTGGACTGTACTCATATTTTAGTAATCCTTTACATATTTTGTGTATGTAACAGAAATAGGTCATCAACTCACCAAAACATTTAACATGCAATACGATGTTTCAACACCGCAGGAATACCTGGATCAGATAGATTCCGATTGGAGGAAAGATAAACTAATGGAGGTGAGAGAAATTATCCTAGGTACTGACTATCCACTTTCTGAAGTCATCAGGTACAAAATGCTGGGGTATGA
>JABDLO010000136.1 GCA_013002995.1 Saprospiraceae bacterium
CTGATAATGTTACTTCTGATCCACTTGGATGTGTTACCAGGATTGAAAGAGAATGGGTTGTAGGTGAATGGTGGTGTAGTGAAAGCAATGAAATGATTATGATCCAGGTAATTGAGGTAAAAGATACCAAACCTCCTGTCATTACATCTTGTCCTGCAGATATGACCATAAGTACAGACAGCAGATCGTGTTCTGGAGAAGTTGTTATTCCTCCGGTGACATTTACTGATGCATGTATGAGTGACATTCATGTGAATATGCAGACACCTCAGGGTACGCTACTGAATACTAATGGAGCTACGCTAGAACTTGAAGCAGGAATGCATACCATCACATTTGAAGTAGTAGATGCTTGTCATAATATGACGACTTGTGAGGTAGATGTATTGGTAGTAGATGAGAAGAGTCCTGTTGCAATCTGTGAACAAGATCTGATTGTTACATTGAATAGCAATGGACGAGCAAGAATTCAAGCAGAAGACTTTAACCTTGAAAGTTTCGATGATTGCAGCGATGAATTGACCTTTGAAGTAAGAAGGATGGATGATCCTTGTGGGGTATCAGGAACAGATTGGGCTGATGAAATACATTTCTGTTGTGAAGATGTTGCAGCTCCGGTTATGGTTGCCTTTAAGGTCACTGATGCAAGTGGAAATACCAATCAATGTATGGTAGAGGTAGAAGTACAGGATAAGAGGACACCGACACTCGAGTGCATTGATGATGTAATGATTACCTGTGCAGATACTTATCCGATGAATAATTTGCCCGGTGCTTTTGGATTCCCGACAGTTGTGGATAATTGTCCTTCAAATAATACGATCAGGGAAGTAGCACTTGATAGCATCAACCAGTGTGGTATTGGATCCATTACGAGGAAATTCTACCTCATTGACGCTGCTGGTGCTACAGTAGATTCCTGTGAGCAGAAGATCATAATCTCTGGCGAGATGAACATAACGATGGACAACATTGACTGGCCGGAAGACTTTGAGATAGACAACGTATGTGAAGGCAGTCTGGATCTGCATCCTGACAATCTTCCTGATAGTCTTGCTTATCCTGTTGTACCTGATGGATTCTGTAACCAGATCGGATTTAAATTTACAGATGAAGTGTATGATGCTACAACCGGCAGTCTGGCTTGTTTCAAGATCATCAGAACCTGGAAAGTAATTGACTGGTGTGAAGATAATGATGATCATATGACGCAGGTCTTCCCTACCTGGGAATTCGAGCAGATCATTAAAGTCTCTAATTCTAGTGCACCCATGATATTAAGTGCATGTCAGGATACAATATTTGAAACATTCAGCTGTGATAGCCTGGATATTGAGCTAGGACTCATAGCAGAAGACGATTGTACCCCATTTGCAGACCTATTGATCAGTTACGAAATAGATGAAGGTGATGATGGCGACATCGATCAGGCTGCAGAAAGCGATTCTGTGAAGGGTAAGTTTGCCATCGGAGTACATAGAATCTATTGGGAAGTTCTTGATAGATGTGGCCAGGTATCCAGATGTGAATATACCTTCGAAGTGAGGAGTATGAAGGCAGCAACGCCAATCTGCCTGGACGGTGTTTCAATAGATTTAATTGCAATGGATATGGATCCTATGATTCCAGGTCCTGATACAGCATTTGCGATTCTTACACCCGATATGATTAATCATAAGAGTGAACACCCATGTGGTTATGATATACAGTTGAGTTTCTCACCAGATGTCAATGATACAGAATTGGTTCTGACTTGTGCAGATGTAGGAGAATATGATGTGGAACTCTGGGTTACTTCTTCCAATGGGGCTCAATCCTCATGTCAGACTTCAATCCTGGTAACTGCCAATGATGCAATGGCCAATGGATTATGTGGAGGAGGAATGAATGGAATTGTAGACATAGAAGGAAACATTTCTACATTATCAGCTGAAAATGTAGAAGGTGTTGAAGTTCAGTTGATGGGTTCAGAATTGCCAGCGGAAATGACAAGCGATGATGGAATGTATGCATTCAATGATATGACTACTGGTGGAAGCTATGAAGTAATACCTTCTAAGGATGATGATCACCTAAATGGAGTGAGTACATTGGATATTGTGATGATGACAAGACACGTCTTAGGCATTACCGAAATCACTTCACCTTATCTGAAGCTTGCTGCAGATGTTAATAATAATGGAAGCATCAGTGCGACGGATATTATAGAATTGAGGAAAGTGATCCTTGGACATTATGATAACTTCCCATCTAATACAAGTTGGAGGTTTATAGATGCCAATTATACATTCATTGATCCGGTATACCCATGGGATGAGCAAGCTCCTGAAAGCTACATGATACCTGAATTGCTGGAAAACATGAATATTGACTTCCTGGGCATTAAGACAGGGGATATCAGTGGTGATGCTTCTGCAAATGGTCGTACTTCCATAGTGAATAACAGAGATCGATCAACATTTGAGTTGGTTTCAGTTGATCGATATGTAGAAGCAGGTGAATCATTCAATGTTACTTTCACAACATCAGAGGATGTACTTGGATGGCAATTGGAAATGATAACTTCTGATCTTGAGATTACAGGTGTTGATGGTAGATCCATCGGACTGAATGATACCCATTTCTTCCTCGATGAAGAATTGATGAGAATGAGTGTCAATGAATCATTGAAAGAAGATGCCATATTCACAGTGTCACTCAAGGCAAATGCAGATGGTTACTTATCAGATATGATTCAGATCGTCAGTGAGCGATTTGCTTCTGAAGCTTACATCAGTGAAAATAGCACTCCATCTGATGTGGTCATAGAGTGGATTGCACCTGAGGGATCTGACCTATTTGCCATAGAGCAGAATCAGCCTAACCCATGGTTAGATCAGACATCAATCGGATTTACAATTCCCTCAGATGGAAATGTAACACTGATCGTCAGAGATGTAGCCGGTAAGTTGCTGAAACAACAAACTACCTACTTCAGGGCAGGAGAAAACAGATTCCAATTGAGGAACAATGAGATCCTTGCTTCCGGAGTATTGATTTACGAGATCATTCACAATGGTCAGAAGTTGAATAAGCGGATGATCAAGTTGAAATAAGATACATATTGATACAGATTATCATGGTCCGGCAGTATTCTGTCGGGCCATTTTTTATGGTATCAATTAATACATAAAAGTAAGATTTAATGTATAAAATATATATTTTAATTAGTAATATAAATCTTAAAAGATTGAAAATCAGATAGTAATAAATTTTTAATAAAAAATATTTTATATTTTACATATTATTAAAAAACATATATTTATCTTTATACCTGATAATAGAATGTTACGCCAACCTACCGAAGAGTTAATAATAGCTTAGGAAGCTAATAAATAGTGTATAAACGAGGAGTACCAAAGAGTGGAGAGCAACTATTTCAATGTGTATATTAATTCTTGGTCATAAGTCTGGATAAAATAAGGTTTCAATAATAATTATTGGCTTTTATAGTCGATAGCTTACACAAATTTAATAACCAATGAGGAAACTACAGC
>JABDLO010000158.1 GCA_013002995.1 Saprospiraceae bacterium
GCCTATTTCAGAATTGATCCATCCTCCCCATGAGCTATTGGTGGCAATAAATAACCCTACATTGTTATCTGGAAAAAGATACAACTGGCTGCGGTATCCTTCAATGGAACCGCCGTGGTTGATAAAATTGACTCCATTGATATTCCAGTTAAAAAAGCCATAACTTCTGACTCCGGGTAATCTTTCATCCTGCGTAAAAACTGGTTGGGTGAATAAGTCAATAACCTCTGGTGTAACGATCTGCTTCCCATTATAGGAGCCATCATTGAGAATCATGAGCATGTATTTTGAGATGTCTTCTCCTGTACTTATTATACTTCCGGAAGGATAACTTAATATCTCATATGGGGGATACTCTCTGAATCCTTTATCGTCGAGGAAGTAACTTTTTGATTCTGAATAGATGGGTTCATCACCTCTCCAGAAGAAGGTATGCTTCATGTTGAGAGGATTGAGGATCAATTGATTGACGTACTCATAAAATGGTATCCCGGATTCTAATTCGGCCAGGTAACCTGCCAGCGTATAACCCATGTTGGAATAACTGAAAGTAAGACCTGGCTCTCTGATTTGTGGCGACATGGAAGATGCAAGGAATTGATCTAATTTTGGAACTTCAGACTTATTAAGGGTGCCACCTCCAAGTATTTTATCATCCAATCCGGCTGAATGTGTGAGAAGATGATGTAATGTGATTTCCCCATTATGATACCTGTCGATCTCAAAACTGATGTATTCTCTTACATCTGTATTAAGATCTAGTTTACCTTCCGATACCAGTTGAAGGACTGCTAAAGCGGTAAATGTTTTAGAAATAGATGCAATTCTAAAGGGTGATGTGGATGCATCAACCTGAGCTGTTTTTTCTTTATTGATGTAACCGTATCCCTTTTGCATGACAATGCTATCTCCGGCAACAATGGAAACAACCATTCCGGGTATATCAACACTGTCCATCCAGAATGTAGTTGTAGAGTCCATCCATGAGACCATTTCATCCTGTGTTAATGAATAGATGGGAGGTCTAAGAATGTCAGATTGTGATTGTGAGAAGGAAGAAATAAAAGGAGTAATGGAAAACAAACAAACAACAAATACCTTTCTCATGGTTGCAAATATTTATGATTAATAAGGTATCTGTACAGGCGGAAGACTATCTTAAAAGTCCGAATAAAAATTGAATATAAGAAATCATGGCGTAAAATATGATTAAATTGAACCCATTGAACTGACCGGATAGCCTTCTATTGTGCCAGATAATCAATTGAATAGAGTAGATACTAAGTAGTGATTCTATTAGGCATTCAAATCCCTTATAATTAGTGGAGTAAAACTTATTTAATATGAGAACACTCATCATTTGCACATTGATCAGCTTATTCTCCATAGGATGTGGCAACGATTTATCAGATCAGGGCAATTCTTCAGAAATCCCAATGAAGGCAGAATACGATTTTACTTTGACCAATAAGACTACTGGTGAAGTTACCAGACTTGTTGCAACTGACGTTAATACAACATGGAATATAGACGACGGATATATCTTTCTAAGTACGGATAATCTTCTAGACGGTCAGCCTATTGGCACGATCACAATGAATATAGGTTCAGACCTGGTCGATAGAGGAGGTTCTCAAGGAGTCATAGCACAATTACTGCCGGGTGGAATCGTAAGTAAGACAGATCAGAGAGTAGGTACTTCACTTGAGCTTAACGCTCGAACTTTCGAGATATTACTTGGTTGGTTGTCCAAAGTTGAAGCTAATAATACATTTATCAGAGCGACTATGGATACTTGTGTTTTGAATAGAATATTCATTCCTCAGGGTGGATTTCCTGAGGAAGCCACTATCAAAGGAACATTTACAGCATTAAGGGATAATTGAATTGAATAATGAATTCCAAATTATATGAAAACAACAGGTCTTAAATTCATTCTTATCATATCTCCGATTATTGCTACGATTTTCCATATGGAGGTTTTTCTTCCCTCTATGGAAGTAAATAATGAAAGCTTTTTAATCCATTACTCCAATAGAGAGATTTTTGAAGAAGATAGAGTAAATGAGGACTTTCAATGGTTCTGGACATTGGATGGACCTAAGCATGGTGATGGGGGTTCTGATATGGTGGTAGATAATGAGGGGAATATATTCGTTGCAGGGTTTCATGGGGGAATTGACCTGGACAGGGATGGCAGTATTGATCTGGAAGCTGATGCAGTTGATCCTATATTCATGAAGTTGACTTGGAATGATGTTGATAAAAGGCATAGGGTTCAATGGTTTAAAACAGGCATCGCCCCTGGTTATACTATGCAGGCATTGATTGCCCCAGATCAGTCTGGTGGGGCCTACGTTGTGGGTAGATTTCAGGAGAAAATTGAATTTGACAATGGGTTGAAGATTGAAAGTGGAGGTAAAAATGATTCTTTTTTAGTGAGAGTTGATTCAGAAGGGAATGCCATCTGGGGTAAAGCTTTTGGAGGTGAGAAAGATGATGTGATTTGGGATGTAACATCGGATCAAGAAGGAAATGTATATTTTATTGGTACAACGCATGGAGGATTTGCCTTGAGTGATAATGGAGCTGAATTCCCTGAAACCGAAGAGAAACAATTTGTCATTGTTTCTCTGGATCCTTTCGGTTCAGAACGTTGGATACACATTACAGGTACATCTGTTCTATATGGATTTATGGAGTCTTCTCCAAAAGGTGAAATTTATATATCAGGAGACTTTAAGGGGACAATTGATTTTAATGGAGATGGGGTTACAGACTTATCTAATGACGAGAAGCAGAATGGCTTTATTGCCAGGTTGGATACGGATGGAGCCCTTCTAAAAAGCTGGGTAGTTGGTGCTGGTCCAGGAATGCTTTCGATAGCCCCTGATGAAACAGTTTATTTATTAGGTGGAGCAGGAGGATATATGGAGGAAAGATATGAAGTTGCAGATTTTGATGGAGATGGTAAAGCTGATATTTCAGTTACGGGTGGAGGAGTAAACGCTTGTATTGCAGCTTATACGTCTATGGGATCTCTTCAATGGGTTAGGTCTTATAATATGGATGGACCTGCCAATATTGCTACCAATGGAAAATGGATTGCATTGACCGGTTCTTATACCGGAATAAGAGACCTGGATGAGGATGGCGTTAAAGAACCATATGATAAAATAGGAGATACATACAAAGAAACTGAATTGGCTGTCATCTTACTAGATCGATCTGATGGGACTCCAGACAGGGTATGGGTAGCCCCAGGACCCGGTAAAGATCACGCTGCAGCTGTAAGGTTCTATCCCGATACTGACTTGGTACATGTTACTGGCTTTATCCAATTGGCTGCTGACTTTTCAGGAGACGAACAATTTAATGAAGGTATGGCTAAGTGTGAAGCATTAGGTGATTTGTTTTTTGCGGAGTATCGTATCAATCCGAAATAGAATATTGGTGGAGAATTCTTTTTATCTTTAATAAAAGCCAATATCATGAAAACCAGCACGTTGATTAAAATTTTCCTTTTAGCATTGATTTTAATTGTATTCGCTGTTCTATTCAACCTCCAGGTAAAAAATTGGAATGAAGCAAGGGTTGCCGCCATGGAAGAACAGATGATGGTTTATAAAACTGATCAGACGGTAGAATCGATGATTAAGGATATAGCAAATAATTATTTCCAGGATGGCACCTTGAATAAGATAGAAGAAATGGACGCCATTCATCTTAACAGTCCTAAATTCAGTCGCGTTGAGGGCAGCGGTATTTTATCCTATCAAGAAGATCGGAATTTAGAAAGACAGTTTTATTCCGATAGGAAATTATTGTCATATAACATCTCCAATCATAAGGTGGATGTCTTTGATGATATGGCCATATCTTCCTTCCATGTAGATCTTAATACTGTATCAGGGAATGACACCTTAGAGATCAACGCCAAAGCCACCATTGTTTTTATAGAATATGATCGGGATTGGAAGGTGGTACACAAGCATTTCAGTCCGAGGGGGTAGTAATTGTGCATGACTTAACATGATGAATAATAGTGTTTGATTTCTGATTGAAGGATAATCTTTAATTGACAGCCGATCTATTATCACTGGGTGTTATAAAATTTTGTACTTTTAAATAATAAGAGTGTATATTATTATGAAATCCAACAAGCTAACCAAACTAGCAGTCTTAGCATTGCTTCTTTTATTACTTTACTTTTTCCTTTACAAGATATTACCAACGATTACTTCAACGACAGTTTCAACATCAGGGCTGATCATCCTGGGAGTCGTTTTGATTGTGTTGTTGTATGTTGTTTATCGTGTTGTAAACTGGGTGTTTACATAGATTGATAACAAGTAAATAGAAAATAAATTTATTGATTTACATTAATTGAGCCGTTAATTCTTGTACGTAAACCAATTTTTCATTAAAAAATCTCATCGCATCAATGGAGACACAAGATTAGCTCGATGGGTTTGACGCTTTTCTAATGGCAACTTCTCCGCTTCCTTCAAATAATTTCCATCCGGATAGGCACGGTCAGCCATATGCAGAATGGCGAACAGTTCCATTCTATCGACATCTCTGATCGTTGGGTGTGGCCAGGCTTTATTGGGATCAGTGTAAGGAACGAGATAGTCAAGCCCTGCACGCAAACGAGATCCTTCTTCGCCAGCGTTCCAAACGTCCACATCAACTTTCATAGCAAGGTGTGTCACAAGGAACATAGCATGTAAGTTATAGATGCTGTAGAAAAGAGGACGGGTGCGAGCCATCTCTTCAGGCATTGAACCATCCAGTTTGATCTGTGAAAAAATTCGGCGCTGAGGAAAGTTTTGTGCAATTTCTGTGGCTGCCTCATGGTTTCCGGAATAAAGAGCGAAGTACATGGCTTGCACATCGTAATAGGAGCCATGGTTATTCTTTGAAGCAGCTTCTTCTAGGGCCATTTCATTAGTGGTAAGCCAATTAAAATATTCCCCGGCCCAAGTCTGTAATCTTTCAAGCTCAGCTTCACTTAACGCAGATGACCCGGAGATCAGCAAAGATCCCTCCAGGGCCCGTACCAAAAGGCGGCCATCCAGTACTCCCGACTTGGTACCAGTGTTATGACCGGGTCTGCATTGGGCATGATTGACATTTGGATTCATCCGGGTCACTTCATCTAGGAACCAAACTCGAAGTAGCTCGGCTGCTTTATTGGCGTACTTTTCTTCACCGGTAAAATAATAGGCAAGTCCTAATGTTTCGGTATTTATGCCCAAAGCTCCGATTCTTTGGCGGTCAGATTCCTTTGGACTTTGGCTGTCCGGATTTGTTTCACCATCACGCCTGATATAAGGAAGCCCATCAGGTTGGTTTGGATCAGGCCACCAGTAGCGGCTGTAGCTGGCATAGTCATGCTTGTCTCCGCTAGCCGGAAGTTTCTCTTTGTGTGTAACAGAAAAGGGGCCTTCTTTAAGTGCCATCTCCGCTTCTTCAATCAGTTGGTCAAATGCATACCTAAGCTGTGGATCGTTTTTTTCAATTCGTGCCCTGGTAGTCTCAAGATGCTGTGCATCCATCAAAATGGTTTCAGTATATTGATCATCCACATCAGAGGTTGGCTTACACATTAATGTGATTAATATTGTTAATGAAAGTATGATTGGTAGTTTTTTCTTCATGTTGGTTAGGGCATTGGATTAAAATCTTTTATGCAATATTTATTTTATTGGGTTGAGGTGGTTGGGGTTTATCTTTTGTGGCTTGCTCCTGGATGGAGTTGTGTCACTTTTGTCTTCCAGCCAGAGGCTGACAAATATACAAAAGTAACCTCGCCTTCGCCTGTGCTACGGACGGGCAGGCAAAAAGTCAAGGCTTGGATGATTTCCCGACCCAATTGGTTAACAGCCCACCCGCAAGGTATGCTTGCGGTTCTCTCATTATTCTGACCCTGTCAGAATTCCTACGGACCTTTCGTTCATCCGATGCCGGAGTTTCATCACTGTTAATATTTAGCTTTTCTAGTCGAAAACGAATTAAACCTCTGTGACCTTAAGTGCCTCCGTGGTAAAA
Organism: Saprospiraceae bacterium; assembly: GCA_013002995.1. GTDB lineage: Bacteria > Bacteroidota > Bacteroidia > Chitinophagales > Saprospiraceae > JABDLO01. The sequence goes on from JABDLO010000158.1 coordinate 6,055, forward strand.
ATTTTAAGACTTTTAGAGCTGTTCAATCTTTTCTTAGTGATCTAAGTGCCCTTAGTGGCAAATTTCATTTTTTCCAACTCCACAACTTCCACTTTAAAAACTAACCATTACCTATATTTCAACCCGCCTTTCTTTCCCCTGCCC
>JABDLO010000165.1 GCA_013002995.1 Saprospiraceae bacterium
CAAGAGGAAGAGTATTCCAATTATTAGATGTGAAAGTCTCTTAATTTTCATTTAACTATGTATTAAAACTCAAGTCTATAGGCAAGAATCGGGATGATCCCCAGCTGATTTTGAATCACAACATCCTGTACCTCAGTATCGTAATAGCTGTAAGCGATGTTTTCACGATTGGTCAGGTTTTGGATATCAATACTTATGGTTCGGGTATAGTCTGGTCTGTCTTTAACCCAGCTCAGACGTAAATTAATTCTTGCATAGTCCTTCATTTTTATTGTAAAAGCTTCATTTGTAACATAGACGGTTCTTCCTTGTATTTCAGATTGGGCAACATCAATGGGGGTATCACGATAACCGCCTAGATACACCATGCCCAAATTGACACCAAAGGTTTTCTCAAAATCAGCCCTAACTTTCTTAAACTCCTTGCCCCCCGTAAAATTAATCGAATAGTTACCATTGAATCTTGTGTCTCTCTCAATTCCATCACTTCCCTTATATTTTGATTCATAGAATGAAGCATTTATTAAATAATAGACATCATTGGAGAAAGTCTTCCTGAACATAAGATCGATACCGTAATTTCTTCCTGAACCTGTATTTTCAAGCGATTCAAAAACAAATCCTTCAATTTGATTCAACACACTAAAGGTACTTTGTGAAACTTGAGAAACAGGAACATCGAAAAGATCCTGCAAATAAAATTCAGTATTCAACCTGGTACTTTCATTAATAGAATAATTATAACCCAATACAAAATGATGAGCTTTGGTAAGTCCAAGTGTTTCATTTGGATTAATAAAATTTCCATTCAAGTCTCGTTCTGAGTAAAAATATGTACCCGGTGTCTGTAAAAGGCTATGCAATCCATATTTGAGATAAACATTATTGAAATCATTCACATGCAGTTTTACGCTCATCCGGGGTTCTAAAGATTGAGCTTCAGAAAGGGTATGATTCAGATATCTGACACCAATGTTATAAGAAAACCTCTTGCCAATTATCTGTGTCAAGTTGAGAAACGGCTGAATAAGCCAGGAGTCACCTCCACCGCTTGCAATCAATCCGTTTAGTGGCATTGACTCCGAAAATATCTCTTCGTATATATGGCTAAAGTGAAATCCGGCTGAAAGTGAAGCAGAAGGAGAAATTTTCGTTGACAACTCTGACCTCCATGACAGGATCTCACTTGTATTCTCATCAAAACTCCTGGGTGTCTGATTGTATGCAGAATCAAGGTTGAAAGCTGTTCGCTCATTATCCAATATTGAATATCCTATAGTATTCCGCAAATAGGCTTTAGTAGAAATTGGGTGTCTATTGGAGATACCAAAACCAAACATTCTGCCTTTGAAAAGTATGTCCTGGCTGTCTTTTCCATATTCCCATTTCGTGCTATCTCTTTCAGCGATGAATTCATTCCTGCTGTTACCCCCAAGTCCAAAAACTGACCAGGTTGAACCCTTTTCTGAAGTAGTACTTACATGAAAAGAAAGGTCCTGAAATGTAATCGCCTCATCTCCAAGCTCAACGCCCATTGAACTTAAAAGACCTATGGTTGAGTAGCGATAATTGGCAATAAATGAACCCTTCTTTTTCTTGGAAATAGGGCCTTCTACTGCAAAATCTAATCCAAGCAAGCTAATTTGAGCTGTATATTTCGCCTCATCCAGGTTTCCATCTCTAAATGTCATATCAAATACCCCTGACATCGCATTTCCATAAGTAGCATCAAATGCACCATTAAGGAAGCTTGAAGCACCAAGCAGCTGGCTACTTAGGATATTTACACTTCCACCGGATTGAACCGGCCGATCTGTAAAAGTTCCTGCATTGGTCAGATGATTAGGGTTTACGATGTCTACACCCTCAAGTCTCCAGGCCACCCCGTTCGGAGAGTTGCCCCTAACAACCACATTGTTATTCTGGTCATTAAAGGTCGCAACCCCGGGAAAGCTTATACTCAATCTTGCGGGATCATAAAATGTAGCCGCGTATCTGAGAGTTTGCTCCGCAGTAATTGGTTGCTTTCCAAGCATACTAATATGCTGTTCGGGAATAACTGCATCCACCACAACTTCTTCCAAAACCATGGCTCCCACATCCAGCTGTACTGTTAGATAAACATCCCTCGAAGCAGATACGAGTAATTCAGGAATGGTAAATGCTTGATAACCCACATGACTGATGGTCAGCTTGTATCTCCCTAGCTTGACCGATTCAATTAAAAACTGTCCATCTTCTAAGGATATGACCCCAGATGTGCTGAGATCACTGGTATTTGTAAGGACAATATTTGCACCCAATATTGGTTGAAAGCTTACCTTATCACGTACTATTCCTTGAATCTTTTGCCTTAGTTCCTGGGCATAGCTCAGGTTATAGCTAATAAGAATAAGCGCCAGCCAGATCCATCTCAATGATTTGCTCAATACCAGATATTACTTTCGCCTCTGAAATCAGAATTTAACCACATTGCCATAACTTGTAGTGATAGCATCAAATGGATCTCCTTTTGTTCGATCCTGCTCCACAAAAAAGTACTTCAACCCAGATAATTCTGTATTTTCAAAAACCGGTTTGAAGTCAATGGTTCCCGTACCTACAGGAGCAAATGACTTTTCTTCGCTGTCTTCCATATCTTTTACATGCCATAAATGAGTTCTACCTGGATACTTCTTAAAGAATTCCACAGGACTTTTTTCAACCCTGGATATCCAGTACAGGTCAAGTTCCATAATTATGGAGGAATCCATTTCATTCATCAGCATATCCATAGGCACTATATCACCCAAGAACTCAAAATCGTGATTATGATATCCTAATGTAACTCCTGAACCATTGGCCTTCTCATTAGCATTGTTGAGTACCTCAATTACCTTCTTATACCCTTCATAGGATCTTAGATTTGGTCCCAGCCATGGCATTACAATATATTCCAAACCTACATTTACAGCATCCTCTATGGTCTTCTCAACATTCTTTTCAAAGAAATTCAAACCTATATGAGCACTCGGCATTTTGAGGCCAACATCAGCCAGTTGCATTTTAAAATCAGCAGGTAACATACCATAGTACTTCGCGCCATCATAAGATGCTCCTTCTACATGCGTATAACCGATTTCTGCCACTTTCTTTAGCGTTCCGGGCACATCCTTGTACATTGCGTTCCGTACCGTGTATAACTGAACACCAATTGGTTGGGAAGGCTTAGCCCAAGAATAATTACCCATGAATGCAAGTGTAGAGGCAGCTGCTGCGCTACCTAAAAATTCTCTTCTTTTCATTTTTTTTAATTAAATGTTAATACCTGTTTGTTATCTATTAAACTTCATATCTGTAAAAGCACCAATAATATCTTCCTCAGAATTACTCTCAATTTTGAAGGCAATATTTCCAAAATAAGAAGTATTTATCTGAATGGAAGCTGTTGCAAAACGTGATCCTTCCCTGGGACCAGGCCCTGGCGACGCAATAAATTCTGCAGACCCCAATTCATTGCCATCCGGATCGTTTTCAAACATCACAATCCTTGATTTGGATCCCTCTCCAACAGTAGCATTAATCATTATCTCTTTGATTACATTGAGATCAATCCTGTCAAAGGAGAACCATCCACCCTTCCTGAGAATTGTGAAACGGTTTCCTTCAAACTCAAAAGACTCATAATTATCTCCATCAAAAATAGATCCACTTGTTAGCATGGGTGATTTTAAGATCTTTTGCTGTTCTACTAGAATGGAGGGAATTGAACCATAGCCATTGTCCGAATATGAAGCCCTGATAATCAATTTGGAAGTTTCCTTCATCGACTTCAAATCAGGAGTAAATTCACCATCCATAGGCAAGCCTTCTGGTTCTTCTGATGATAATGACAAAATATATTCTACCATTTTTTTAACATCCATTTCTTCTAATTGTGGATGTGCCGCCATAGCTTGATCACCCCAGACTCCTCCTCCTCCTTTTATAATCTTTCCAGTAAGATATGGAATCGCTTCAGGGTCATTAGTATACCTGGTCGCCACTGATACATAATCTGGACCGATCGATTTGTCTTTTTCCTTATGACAGGCCATACAATCACTGCCATCAATAAGCCTTTTGCCTTCAAGTGTTTTCAATGGAGCCCTGTGCCCAAGCGTAATTTGAGTTTCATCAAAACCTTCCTCAAGTATATCTATACTTACCCAGGGATTAGTCTGATTGTTGTTTTCTGAATCTTTAATTATACCATCCTCCTTATCATTTACCTCTACTGCATAGTTAATAGGAACTTCATCCCAGAAAAATGTTTGATTGCCTTCAATTTTCAAACTGACATCAGGTTGAGCATTTCCAGCCCAAATTTCCATAGATTCTGATGTTTCATTCCCCCTCGAGTCTGTAGCCGTGAGTGTAACCTGGTAAATTCCTTCTTCCCTGAAAATGTGCATAGTATCCTTATCAGACCTATTTCCATCACCAAAATCCCAGGTAAGAAAAATTTCATCCTCATCATAATCCAGGGTTCCCTTAGAACTGAAT
>JABDLO010000519.1 GCA_013002995.1 Saprospiraceae bacterium
ATATTGCAGAATCCATTTAGTGTATTAGGGACGGTCAGAGATATTCAAATGGCTGATGACGGTCGTGGTGTGGCTGTTGGAGATAACAGTATTTTGCTGTATACAGAAAATAATGGTGCCATATGGAGTGTAGCAGAAGATCCGGTGGGAATATCATACAGAGACATCGAAATCGTAAAAAGCACCAATAGTGAAGTAATATTTGCAGCTGGCCAAAAACTAATCAGATCATCAGACTCAGGTAAAACCTGGGAAAAAATGAGTCTGTCTTTAACCAATATTGAAGGGATGAGTAGCATTAACAGCTCCACTATGTTTATTGCCAACCTCCAACAAGGAGTATTCAAAACAACTGATGGCGGGGAAACCTGGGAAGATCTTGAAGCCCCTGGTCGATTCTTTAGAGAAGTTCATTTCATTGATGAGATGAACGGATTTGTTGCAACTCAACAGGAAGAAACGGGGCATAGAATGATCTCTACACAAGATGGTGGACAGACATGGAAGGTAGAAGAACCATTTTGTGACTTTATTGGAAAGATTGAGTTCTATAATGAAATGATAGGTTTCTGCACGACCAATTGTGGCATATTCAAGACTGCTGACGGAGGACAATCATGGAATCTCATGGAAGGAAGTCCGGATGGTGGAACTGACTTATTTGTCTATGATGAAAACACAATATGGATCACATGGGGACTGGTCTATCAATTTACAAATGATGGAGGTCAGACATGGAGTGAACGAGGATCTGCAGGTTTCGGAGGAGATATGGAAGGTGTATTTGTATTGGACAAGAACAACATCTGGATGACAGGTAGAAATGTAGGAATAGCATATACATCAGATGAGGGTATGACATGGAATGAACAGATCCCGGGAAGTAAAGCCAATCTGAATACCATCAGTTTTGTAAGTGAAAATCTCGGTTTTGCTGCTGGTTCACAATTAGAGCGTGACGTATTATTGGTTACACAGGATGGAGGCGCCATATGGGAAGAAAAATACATAGGAGACATTATTATGAATGACATGGACAATTTCGATGGACAAAATATAGTGGTTGGAGGAAGGAGAGGAGCATTCCATACCGCTGATCAGGGAGATAATTGGGATATGATCCCCAATATCGGTGACAACTGGATTGAAAGTGTCCATTATGTTGACAACAATACCATCTACCTGGGTGGGTCTAGCGGAAGAATCTGGAAAACAGATGTAAACGGAACAAATACATTAATAGAAGTAAGTAGTGACAGGTTTATCGAGGATATAAAATTTGCAAATCCCAATTTGGGTTATGCCGTTTCTACTGATGGCTTTATTTATAGAACTTCTGATGGTGGTGACAACTGGGAGGAAGTCCATAATCAAAATGAAGATCTTGAAAAGATGTATATCAAATCCGATGGAACTGTAATTGCCATTCCAAGATTTGCTGAATTTTTAATTATTTCAGAAGATCAGGGTCAGACCTGGAGCCAACAGATGCTCAACAGGTCTACTTTCTGGGGAGACATGGTTTATATTAATGATATGACAGGCTACCTTGTAGGAGGTACTTCCGGGACTGGAATTATAATTAAGACTGAAGATGGAGGACAAACCTGGGAATCGGACTACTTTTCTTCTAACAGTTTCAGTGGGATTGCAGCTCCAATTAATGGAGAAAGGCTCCTATGGGCTGCAGGAGCCGGGGGACAGATTGCAAGGTTTTCTGAATGTAATGCTTCCATAAGCATATCTAATCTTCGAGGTCCGGAGGTATATTGTAAGAACGATACTATAGACGTAGAAGTGGACTTTGAAGGAGTGGATATCTTTGAATGGAGTGTTCCTGAAGGTTGGAATATCATCGGCAATAATACTTCAGCTTTGATTCGTGTGGCGGTCGGAGATGATGCGGGGACCATCACGGTAAATGCTTTCAATTCCTGCAATGATGTGACAGACACCCTGCAACTGACAGGTACTCCATTAGAAAACCCTTCCCCTAACATTTCCGTTGATGAAGTCACCCTCACTTGTAGTACTGAGGCACAATCTTATCAGTGGTTTTTAAATGATTCACCCATCAATGGGGCTACTACGAGTACTTATGAAGCCCAGGAGACAGGGGATTATTATGTGGAAGTAACTTATAGCAATGGTTGCACATCTTCTGCTTCTAATATCATCAATGTAGTAATATCAAGTGTCATTGAAATAGATGGTGTTACCGTCACCCTGCATCCCAACCCAGCAACTGATCGATTTCGTCTTAGGGGTCTTGACTACATCACCCACATACAGTTATGGGATATGAGTGGTAAGTTGATCAGGACGTACAATCCAGGCCAGAGATCCTATTCATTGGAAGGAGTGACCAGTGGCTTGTATCTGGTTAATGTGAGAAATGGAGCTTCTAGTGCCATCATGAAAGTGATTGTGCAATAGAAAGAGGTTGTCTCATAAATATGAAAATCAATTTATTTTCCCTATCCATAAAGGGTATAAATTGATTTTCAATGACTTATCCCCTGCCTACCGGACAGGCAGGCTTTAGGGAATGGTCTCCGCCGGCCATAGCCTTGCGCCTCCGCTGGAGCCAGCTATGGCGGCACGCAGATGGCGACGGATCGGAAAGAAGGAATTGAAAATCAACACTAATAAACTTATAAGAAAGACTCCTAAACTTCTATTTACATGCATTTTAAACGGTCTCAAATGATTTGAGACCATTTTTTATTGTTGTCGTGGGATTTGAGGCGATCCAGACGAGTGTGAGATTCATATTTGTATCAAAAATTGTTAAACAACTAAATCCATTTCAATGACACGAATAAAAAATATGATATACAAGCTAATAAAACCTGTTCATATTGAGGGAAACTTATCCAACCTGACTTTGGCAATACCTCGTATCTTATGTGGAATCTTTCTGGCCGGATATTTTGGAGGGAGCAAATTCGGTATGCCTTGGACGGATGCTGAGCAAGGACTGGCTCTTTTTCAGGTGGCAGAATGGTTCCCGGAGGATGTAGCAAAATTTGGAGGTCTTTTCGCCATGTTCCCATTATTCTTCGCGTGGATGGGAGCAGCGAGTGAAGCCATCGGAGGTGTATTCCTGGCATTAGGATTAAAAACCAGGGTCGCTTCATTTCTGATCGTGTGTACCATGTTGACGGCCATCTTTTTTCAGAAATGGGATGATGGATTGTGGAGCATGTTACCGGCGATGGGATTTTTATGGGTGGCGATGTACAATCTTGTACTGGGGTCCGGAAAATTTGGATTGGATTATATCATTGCAAGAGTAATGAACAATCAATCTTCTAAAGATTCGATACCAAAAGAAGTAATGGTTTAGATTGAAAAGGACAGTCTTGTGAATTCCTATAGGATGGGGAAATGATTATTGAGCCTAATATGAAAATGCAGATTTAGGAGTGAAAAAATCTTATCCCCATTCAGGTGATCTAGCTTTAGATAGCGAATACAACCTTGCTAATAAGTCATCTTCCATAATGTCTTTTTCATATTCGAAATTGAGCTTCTCCAGAACTCTGATTGAGCCCAGATTATCTTGCAGAACCATGGCTATGATCCTATTAAGTCCCAGCGTTTCAAATCCCATCTTTACACTTGCTCTAGCAGATTCAGTTGCAAATCCCTGTCCCCAATACTTACTTATAAATCGATATCCCAGATCTACTTCATCCATATCATCTAAATACTTCAGTCCGGTAAAACCTATGAATTTCTTTTCGCTTTTCAATACAACTGCAAGCCTCCCATATCCATATTTCTTGTAATCCCCCAATACGTCTTCGATGATTCTACGCTCCGTTTCTTCCATTGATACTACACCCCCATCCCCAGTATATTTACTGACTTCCGGGTCCAGGTTCATGGCATGGGCTGGCCCGATATCGGCCATAGTAAATGGGCGAATCAGAAGTCTTTCAGTTTCGATTATTAAATTCTGATGATGCATTATTTCCTGTATACTCCACTAATAAGTTCTAACTCACCTTCCTTCAAATGTGTAAGAAGATTCATAAGTTTTGGTTTTGTGGTTTCACCCATTAACACATTTAGGCCCATTTTAGGAGGTCTGAATTCTTTTAATTTATTAACAAGTGCCTCAAAATAATCAATTCCTGCCTGAGTCTGATCCTTGAATTGTATTCTTGTCAATCCTGACCCTGTCACAAATCCATCCATTTCCTCCGCCATGAACAAGAAACTATGACTGTCATCACTCGCCCATGGCATAGGGTAACCAATCTCTCCGTCTCCTTTTTTAAGTATCTCATAAAAAAGAAAGCACCCACCTGTTTTTAATACTCTACTGATCTCTGAATAAAACTTTCCTTTATCGGGAATATTCATTTGAACGTGTTGAGTCCAGACAACATCAAATGCATGGTCCTCAAAAGGTAGTTGGGTTGCATCTCCTTGAAAAAAAGAAGTCTTATCCTGCAGCTTAACAAGTTGTGAAAGTTTTGCAGCAGTTCTGATATATTCATTGCTTAGGTCTATTCCTGTAGTCTGACAGTTATATTCTTCTGCAAGCATTCTGCTAGGCCCACCTAATCCGCAACCTACGTCTAATACATTTAATCCATTGATATCAATACTATTGGCAAGTTCTCTTGAGACTGCTGCTCCACGCACATGAAATTCATCAACACCTGCGATATCCGACCTTTTCACCTTATCCAAATCAATGTTTTGTTGTTGAAGACGCTTGATGATGTCTTCATAAAGCCCTTCTTTCAGGTAATGGTTTTCAATACTTTAATTCAGACTTTCCATTTAATCGGCTTTTTCTTGAATTCTAATTGTGGCAATGAATTTACATATCCGTTGTACTACCCTAAAATATAGCATTTACACTACGTCGTGTTTGGGACTTATTTTTCTATTCTATTGTAATTTTTCAGCGTTTTCAAAGTCCATAAAGTTTGTATTCCAGCCCATTCTATTTTCATTCCTTCACTTAATCCATACCAGGTGTCCCATCTTCCATCATCCTTTTGACGATTGATTAGCTCTTTTAAGTCAGCGTCTATTATTTCTTTGGAAAAAATGGGATTTAAAATACTTCCTGATGAAGGTGCATAGTACAAGCTATGTGGTTTTCCATATAATCCCCAGCCTTCATCCGATTTATCTGTGCATAGTACACCATCAGCCAATATCCATTCCTTTAAGTCATTAAGTGCTTTTTCTGCCTTACCCCTGCTATTAGTGTGTTTTAGGAATTGTAACCGCCTTGGTACACATAGATGACAAAAAACGTGTTTCTCTTTTATACGATCAATTTCTGTCCACACAAATTTCTCCGCCTTCTCCATCCAGGGAATTTCGACCTTGTATTTCTCAAGAATTCCCAATAATGGTGCAGTTGTGCTTAATGCAGCCCATTCTTTAACAGTCTTAAAGTGATCCGCACACGGATAATCACTTGTAGGTTTCAACATCCATGGTATCCCTCCTTTTTCAGTAGTCACGCTTTCAAAATAAGGCATAAAATCATCCAAAATGAGCTCTTTGGTCAGACATTCAACTTCGTCCAAAGTCTCAAGAGCCATAATACTAAAAAGAGGTTGACTTTCAGGGGAAGCGGTATCAGGTTCCATTCCGTGTCCAAATCCACCGTCTGAGTTTCGATAAGCATATACAGCATGATAAACCCCTTCAGGACCGTCATTCTCAAAATGAAACTGAAACAAACGCCTTTCTATCATTCTTGCATTTGTTAAAATAAAATCTCTTGCTTTTAAATAGCTTTCTTTTGATAGTTCCATTCTTATTTATAGTGGATTTAATTTCATGACAATGGCTCGTACTTACAACAGTATCGATCTTATCTTATTTTTCTCTTATCGGAATCCAAATCTCCTCCTCTGAATTGGGGTCATTATTATTATACATAGAACCCAAAACTTCAAAATGAGGCCTATCATCAACTACATAATTTGAATTAGGTAGCCATTCTGAGAAAATGTATTGAAAGATTGAATTGTCTGTACTTGACCCTTTATAGTCAAAAACCACATACAGCCCCGCTTGCAGAATAAATGATTTCATGCCATTCGGAATATTATAAAAATCTTTAACCTCAACGGTTGCCCACTTTTCAAACTCATTACTTGGATTGAATTGTTCGTAATATAAAGTTGGGTAGATTTGCATTGAGATTTTATCTTCAGACGACCGATTATGTATCTCCTTAATTCCAGGTGCAAATTGACTCCAGAGTTGACCTGTCTTATTATCAGCCAAACTCATTTTTATATTTAGCCCAATCAACTTCTTCTCTTCTAATTTTTCAATTCTTGGATTCATATATTTATGAAGTGATTCTGTTTATTGATGAAGTCTTCGTAAAGTCTCTTTTTTGATGGGTAAATCATTATATAATTGAAATCTGTAAGCGCTTAAAAACATAAAAGGAGGGCAGTTTATTTAGAATCGATAATTATAATATCCGTCTCCTCTTGCAATAATAATTTCCTCATTTCCAAAGATTTCATCAAAAACTCAGCATTCCTATTCAACAATTCAACCTCCGGATAGGCTCTTTTCCCAATATCTTCAATTCTTTTGGCAATAGATCTAAATAAAGATATAATGTTATCATATTCAGATTGAATAATGCTCATAAATCCAGCATCGTCTTTGCGATTTAAAATAATGGCATCAATTTTTGTCATCATTCCTTTATCAGGATACCAATCTTTTTCCCATTCTTTAATAGTGCGTAATTGATTTAAAAGGATGATAAAATAATCGAGAAAATCAATTAAATCAATTGAGTGCGTTATGATTCCGTCATCAAAATATTTATCACTTGAGAAGGGGATTTCATTCAGATCTAAATAATTGTAGTAGGCCATCATGAATCCATTCGCTTCTGATTTTGTACTACTTTCATAGATCAATGAAATCTTGGCCTCTTTAGATAAAATATTCTTTTGTTCATCACTATGAAGTCCGACTGCCTCAGATAGCCAATAGGTAATTTCAAACAGCAGGTCTGGAGTGATCATTCTCAAGTCATCAGCAACGGTTGTCAGTATTTTATCATACTCGAGATTGTAATCTTCACCAATTTCATTTTTTCTAAGATCTATAAAGTGCTTGAAGGAAGGATTGAACCCTTCAGTATCCCCTAAGAGCTTACATAAGGTTGAATTAGGTTCTTTCCGCCTAAGTTTATATATCCAAACTTCTCTTCCCAAAACAAATTAATTCTATGAGGTTGATGGTAAATAAGCCAATTATATAAGTTATCACTATAAAACTGATACTGTACTAATTGAAGCTGATTTCAGCAGAAGTCAACATCACATGTAAGATATAAATCTAGTGTTTCCATTTAAGTATTTCAACTGCCTCATCTCCTAATCTTTCTCTCATTATCACGATTAGTTTATCGTTTTCAATTTTGCCTATTTTTTTGGCATCTACCGCAATTAGTAAATTTCGAAATTCATTGAGAAATTCATCGCCAAACTTTGAATATAGCTCTTTCGCAATTTGATAAAATTGGGTTTGATACCAACCATAATTTCTACCAAGTTTTATTATATCCATATAGCTTTCTTCGAATTGATCTAAAGTTTTAAATTCCACGTTTCCCCATAAATTTTCCTCGATCAGTAATTCCTGGAAATAATCCATTTGATTAAATACTTCATTCGATTCTAATCTTTTGACCGCAGCTACCTGGCACAAGTTTCCAAATACCTCATTCAACCATCTTCTCTGTGACTCATTGCTCGTTTTATAAAACTGGTATAAATGCCCCAATTCATGAATGGACAAGGCATCTCTAAAAAAGAGATCAAGGTCAATTTCATTACCAAAAACTTGTTTTAAAGAATCCATCTTTCCCGGCGGAAGTTCACTTAATTGCTGTTCCCATCTTGTAGCCATTATTGATTTCCCAACTCCTAAAACCATATTTCCATCATAATCCGATTGTGGCATTCCAGGGGGTGGTGCCCATGCGTATTTATTCCAATTTTTATTGTCAACAAACAATACGGCAAAGTTTAAATTTTCATCAAATACTTCATCGAAATAGACCTTTGATTGCTCAAGGTTTTGAATTGTATTTTTTATTCCAATTGGATTTGGTTCCGTTGAAAATACTTCGAAAGACGCTGTGTTACTTAATTTAACTAGTCCTTCATGCCTTGCTCTATCAATCCAATCATAATTTGTTCCTTTACAAGACCCAATGGTCAAGGTCAATACTAAAATGGCAAGTCTTATTTTACTTGATTTCATAATTGCTAATAATCTAGAGCAACGATCGTATAAATGGCTTATATATCTATAAAGTATGTTCTTTGTGGGTCTGTTTAAATCGGATTCCGAAATAGCTCGTTAACAGCTGCACGCCTGGAACGACTGACCGATAACTGAGTACCTCCAACAACTTCTATGTACCCTCCTTCTGCTTTCACATATCTTACAATGTGTTGGAGATTGAGAATATAAGATTTATGTATCCTTAAAAACGTGTGATCAGAAAGCATTTTTTCTACAGTACTTAGCGTCTTACTGACCATCAATTTTTTACCATCTACAAAATGTATTAAAGAGTAGTTGTTTTCACCTGAAACGTATATAATATCGTCAAGAACAACAAATTCAATCCCCGATTGTACGCTAAAAGGAATTCTTTGTTTTCTAAATTTGGTCTCTTTTAATGCAGTCATTATACGATCAATGGTCACCCTTTCATTTTCATTCCTCTTCTCAATTATTCGGTCGATTGCCGATCTAAGCATTTCCGAATTGATTGGTTTCAAAAGATAATGAACAGCTGCGACTTCAAATGCTTCAATGGCATATTGATCATAAGCAGTTATAAATATTACAGCACAATCCAACGGTTGCAGTTCCTTTACGAGATTTACACCATTGGATGCTTGCAGATGGATATCCATGAATAAAATATCAATATCCTCTTGTGGAATTCTTTCCCTCGCCTCATCTTCTTCTGTAATTTGACATACTACCTCTACTTCCGGACAACTTCTCGACAATTCCCATACCAGTGTATCAAGACAATGTTGTTCATCATCTACTGCAATGGCCTTTAGTTTATAATCTTTCATTTAATTCAATTCTTATCTAATACTTTAAGCGGAACATTAATTTCTACTCTTGTCCCTGCACTCATTCCATTTTCATGGAAAAGATCAATAATCTGTATTTCAGCTTTCCTGGCAATATTGCTTAATCTATTCTCAGTGATCGCTATTCCATAAGACCGTTCTCCTCCCCTGGATTGTTGTATTTTTTTACTTGCTTCTCTTCCGATACCATCATCAAGAACTTCAACATTCAGCGAATCGTCATTTTTATTGACATTAATTTTCAAATGGCCTTTAGATTTTTTGTTTATAAATCCATGCCAAATGCTATTTTCTACGAAGGGTTGTATGATAAGAGGCGGAAACCCAATCCGGTCAGTTTTAATATCATCTGAGACATTGATTTCATAGTCAAATTTATGATTCAATCTCAACTGCTCAATTTGCAGGTACAGAGATAGTGCCTCCAATTCATGCTTAAGACTAATCTCTTTCTGTTTGCTATTATTTAAAACAGCACGCATTAATTTAGAAAAAGTGGTCAAGTAATCCGCGGCTTCTTCCTTTTTGCTCTTTATGATGTAAGACTTAATTGAATTTAAAGAATTGAAAATAAAGTGAGGATTCATCTGGGCTCTCAATGATTCACTTTCTAACTCGGCCAATTTCAAATTCATGTCACTTAAGTTCTTCAATCGTTTCATTCTCACTAAATATATGGCATATCCCA
>JABDLO010000227.1 GCA_013002995.1 Saprospiraceae bacterium
AGGAATTATTGAATGATTCCAAGTACAGAAAACCAGATGGTACTAAGTATGACATCTACACAGACGGGATTAAGATTTATACTACACTGGATCTTCCAATGCAAATTCATGCAGAAGCTGCAATGAAGGAGCATATGAAGACTGTCCAGACTAATTATTTCAATCACTGGAAAGGGATGGATCCATGGACGTATAGAGCTGAAGGTGATGAAAAATCCACAAGAAAAGCAAGCCTTAATCGCAAAGTCCAGGAATCAGAACGGTATCAAAAATTAAAATCTAACCATCTGTCAGGAGTGATCAGTCAGATTACAGATGAAATTCCTTCAGCCAGATTCCAGGATCATGATATAAAGCGGATGCTCAAGGCTGAATCCAATCCGGAGCACTTTGCCAATATTGTCAATAAAAGATGGGCTACCAAAGATCAGGTAAATACCTACAAAAAGATCATGAAGACAGAACACTGGAAAGTCTTCAAAGAGCAATATAAAAAGCTGCAGTCAACTGCTAAAAAGGCATTCAATGCCAAGACAAAGATGAAAGTCTTTGCATATAACGACGCAGGAAATAAGACAATGGAAATGACACCATTGGACTCTATTCGTTACCATACCCAACACATGCAATTTGGATCTGTAAGCCTTGATCCGAAGACTGGATTTGTTAAAACATGGGTGGGCGGAATAGGACATGAATACTATAAGTATGATCACATCCAGCAATCCAATCGGCAGATAGGTTCCACATTTAAACCCTTTATTTATACAACAGCAATTCAGGAATATGGCATGTCCCCGTGTCAGAAAGTAGAAGATAAGCAATATGAGATTCCGGCAGGAGATCCGGATTTTGGTTTAATGGAAACATGGAGGCCTAAAAACTCTAAGGCGTTCTCAGGTGAGCAAGTAAGCTTAAAGGAAGGACTTAAAAATTCAATGAACTCAGTATCAGTTTACCTTACTAAATACATAGGTAATGTTGAGACCATCCGGGACCTGGTTGATAACATGGGTATTGATAAGAAAAAGATTCCTTCAGCACCGAGTATTTGCCTGGGTACTCCCGATCTTTCAGTAATGGATATGGCAGGAGCATACACAGTATTTGCCAATAATGGAATTTATAGCAAGCCCATATTTGTGACAAGAATAGAAGACAAGAATGGAAGGCCTATTTTTAATTATATGCCGGAACAAAAGAAAGTTCTTGCACCAAAATATAATTATGTCATGGTAGATATGTTGAAATATGTAGTTCAGCATAGAGCCAGGCAATTCAACAGTGAAATAGCCGGAAAGACCGGAACTACTAATGATCATGTGGATGGATGGTTCATGGGAATTACACCTGGATTGGTTACCGCCACCTGGGTAGGAGGGGAGGAGCGATGGATAAGGTTCAGAAGTCTATCCCTCGGACAAGGAGCAGTGATGGCAAGGCCTTATTTTGAAAAATTCCTAAAGAAAATTGAATCTGATCCTTCCATTGATTATGATGAAACCCTGAGATTTCAGATTCCTGAAGGGGAGCTTCCTGTTATTGATTGTGCTAAATATGATCTACTTGCTCAATCCTTTAAAGAAGAAGATGAGAAGAAAAAGCGGGATGAATTTGAAGAAGAATTTGAATGATCAACATTAGTGCTCTATCCGTTTCATCGTGAGGCTATTATCGTTACCTTTGCATCCTACTTCGTTTTCTGCAAAAGCGTAAAGTAATACAAGGATGAAAAAACTATACAACAAGATCAGCAGTGATCTGCTTAAACAGCAGATGCTGGAGTCCGAAGAAAAAAGGACGACCCTCTCATTTTATAAGTATGCCCACATTAGGAATATCAAGGTCTTCAGAGATCACTTTTATTCCATACTGGATGAAATAGGTGTAAAAGGAAGGATCTACGTAGCTTCAGAAGGAGTCAATGGTCAGATTTCTGTGCCTGAAGAAAACTTTCATCTGTTAAATGAAGCTCTTAATTCTATTGAGTTTCTCAAAGGAATCAGGTTGAATATCGCCATTGAAGATGATGGAAAGTCTTTCTATAAATTGAAGATTAAAATCAGAAAGAAGATTGTTGCGGATGGATTGAATGATGAAACATTCGACGTAACAAAGCGAGGAAAACACATCTCCGCTGAGGAATTCAACCAACTGGCTGAAGATCCGGAAACGGTCATCGTAGATATGAGGAATCATTATGAGAGTGAAGTCGGACACTTTGATGGTGCCATCACTCCCGATGTAGAGACTTTCAGAGAATCGTTACCCATCATAGAGGAAATGCTGGAGCCACACAAGGATAAAAACATTGTGATGTATTGTACCGGTGGCATCCGATGTGAGAAGGCAAGTGCATATTATAAGCACCGGGGATTTAGCAAAGTACATCAGCTTGATGGAGGAATCATTGAATATGCCCGGCAAGTAGAACAGAATGGGCTTGAGAATAAATTCCTGGGTAAAAACTTTGTCTTCGATGAACGGATGGGAGAACGGATATCCGGTGACATCATTGCTCATTGCCATCAGTGCGGAGCACCATGTGATGATCATGTCAATTGTGCCAATGATGCCTGTCATATTCTTTTTATCCAATGTAAAGAGTGTGCTGATAAATATCACAACTGTTGCTCTTCCAGGTGTAAAGAGTTCCATGAATTACCAGAAGAAACACGCAATAGGTTGAAGCCCATGGTTGAATTTAATGGTACTAAATTCGGCAAAGGCAGGTATAAGGCCCACCGTAAAGATGAACATCTTGAGTATCTTGAATTACCGGATCAGATGTTATCTGAAAAGGAAAAAGAACTTTTGTAAAAAGAATAGTGCCTCATTTCTAAAGCACTAATCATTAGGGTCTTTTTTCTTGCTGGTATTGCTGCTTCAGGGCATTGAAGTGGTTTAATTCTTTTGAGACATCAAGATAAGGTGCTTTCCTTCTGAGTTCAGCGATCAATGCTAGATTCTTCTTACAGAAATGAACCATTGAATCAGAAGTAGGATTCATCGGTCGGTGATTCTGTGCCTTAACCAATTGCTGAATTTTCGGGAGTAAGGATGAAGTTTCATTATTGAAGTATTTGTACTGAAACTTGCTCCATATATATTCTATGGCTTCATCGGAAGGATGCAAAAGGTCTTTCTCGTAATACCTATAGTTCCTCAGGTCATCCATCACCATTTCATAAGAAGGGAAATAATTGATGAATTCATACTCTGATTTAAGCATATGGATTGCATCGATTAATCTCGACTTGCTCCAGTTGTTTTCTACCATTCCGTCTTTGAGATGTCTGACCGGACTCACTGTGAGCACAACCTTCACCTTGGGATTGATGTACAAAAGCCTGTTGATTGCTTTATCCAGATGATCGACGATGGTTGCTGTATCTAATAATTCCTTAGAAAACTTTGAGGATGGTTTTTTATGGCAATTGGCAACTACCTCACCTGAATCCTTCCACCTATACACCCAGGCTGTTCCTAATGTAAGAAATAACCAATCGCAGGTAAGCAGGTAATCGCAGTAAGCATCAATCTTTCTATCCAGATCAGTAACATAAGATGCCCTGGAATAAGTATTATTTTCACTATGAAAATCTCTGTGTGAATATACTCCATCCAGCATCCAGAGGTCATCCGCAAGAATGGATCTGCCATCAATTCCATAATGAGAAATGAATCTTGCAATTGAAACCGGATTATAACTTATGCCCAGCGGATTGTATCGGACATTGAATTTATTATTTTCCAATTTAGATCCAATGTTATTAGTAAAGCAGGAGCCAAGCATGAGAATGCGGTCCTTATGATGGATGGGAATTGGGGATTTTGGAGTTTCTATTTCGGTTCTGAATTTCATGTATTGGAAGTTCTTTCAGCGGCTACAGATTCTATATGCAAATTAATCAATAATTTTAACGATTAATGTCTGGTTTATTATATCCTCCAACCTTTCATCATTTTCAATAATATGGAGTATTTTGGGCTTTTTAGGAAGGAAGCTATGTCAATATTCAGAGATATTTTTAATAAGTCATCAGATGAACCGGATATTAAGTTTGGGAGATACTCTGATTCCTACAAGGAAGAAACCAAGTATGACGCCTGGGATATAGCTCTGGAACTCTATGAAGATAAAAAGTACTTAAAGAGCTTTATTTACTTCCTTGAATACTTAAAAGATGACGAAGTTGGAAACGTAATCATCGATAAATCTCCTGATGGAAGAATTGATTTTCAGATTTTCCAGGGTTCCAAACACATAACAGGATATGCCACCCAGAAAAAATTGTATGCTGAAGCCAAGATTGCCAAGGCTACAGAACTTGAGTTGGGATTATTACGGAGGATGGTGGAAAAGAACTATGGTTTAGAATATTCCAGGTATGCCCTGGATGATGATGATTGTATAACGATGGTATTTGATACCAATTCACTGGATGCAAGCCCTTATAAATTATATTATGCGCTCAAAGAGTTAGCAACCAATGCTGATAAGCAAGATGACATCCTTGTTTCAGAATTTAAATCTTTAAAAAGGGTAAATACAGGCCACATCAGAACCATCAGTGAAGAGGAAAAGAAAGTAAAATTTAATTTCCTGAAATCCAGCATCAATGGGACCATTGATATCATTGATAATGGCAGCCTGAATATGGTTCATTATCCGGGGGCTGCGTCCTATTTAATATTGGACCTGGTCTACAAGCTTGATTTTCTTATCAAGCCGGAAGGCGTAACGATGGAACACATTGAGCAGATCCACAACACTTTTTTCAACAATAAGACGATGTCAGCTCAGCGTAAGAATGAGTTGATGCGGAAAGAATTGAAGATAATGTTGAAGCTTGACGAGGATGATTTTTTTCATGAGATTTATGAGGTGTTATCAACATTTGGAATTACACTTCCATCAGGTCATGAAAGATTGCGATCATTGATTGATAGTGACTTGAATAATATGGATTGGTATGTTGAAAACCGCCATCAAGAGGTGGCACTTTCAATTGCTGGATATATTGTAGGGTATAGTTTATTTAATTTTGCATTGCCTGCACCCGATCGGGAATTATTGATTCTTTACTATAAGATTTTTAACCAGGAATTCTTTAGGAAACTGGGATTCGATATTTCGTATCATAATGGTGATGTCCTTGAGAAAAAATCTATTCTTAAAGTGATAAAGGCCATTAAAGGCAAATATTTACGAAATTATCCCAATCTGCGATTGGATACCAGAAACCTTTCTTTTGAATCAGATGTGGCATTTGCCAAGTCTTTTCTGTTGATGTTGAGGCAAATGGATGTCAGTAAAAAGAAAAAGAAGAAAAGATGACAGAAATCTCTAAGGTCATAGATCAATTTAAAGATGTTGTCATTCAGATTGCAACACCATATAGTACCGGTACCGGTTTCTATCTGGATAAATATAATATCATTGTTACCAATGAGCATGTAGTCAGGGATAATCAAACTGTCGTCATTGATGGTACTTCAATTGAAAAACAAATTGTCGATGTAATATATGTAGATCCCAAGTATGATCTAGCATTCCTAAAGGTGCCTGAAAACCATCAGATGCCCAGTATCGAAATTAATCTGGAAGGGAGTCTGAAGGAAGGACAGGTTGTCGTTGCCGTTGGACATCCTTATGGTTTAAAATTCGGAGCTACCCAAGGCATCATTTCTAATCTTTTACATCAGGAAAATGACATCAATTACATTCAACATGATGCCGCTTTAAATCCTGGCAATAGTGGTGGCCCATTGATTAATAGAGGAGGAGAATTAATAGGTGTAAATACATTTATCATTAGAGATGGAAACAACATAGGATTCTCACTACCAGTGAATTATCTTCAATTAACAATCGATGAATATATAAAGGGAGCTTATAAAAAAGGAGTGCGTTGTAACTCTTGTATGAATATCGTTTTTGAGGAGGAGGAATCAACTAAATATTGTACTTATTGTGGTTCAAAAATTACAATGATCAGTGGGATTGAAGTATATGAACCGCTCGGGATTAATAAGACAATTGAGAAAATGTTGAAGAACCTCGGCTACAACATAGAGCTATCCAGAAGGGGCCCAAATAATTGGGAAGTCAATCGAGGAAGTGCACGCATCACAATATCTTATCATGAAAAGACTGGCTTAATTGTTGGAGATGCTTTATTATGTTTGCTACCCAAGGATAATATTAAGAGGCTTTATGAGTTCTTATTAAGGGAAAATTATAAAAATGAAAGTTTGAATTTTTCCGTAAGGAACCAGGATATCTTAATATCTTTATTGATCTATGATCAATATTTAAATACCGAGACTGCCAATACGATCTTCAATCAATTATTTGAGGCGGCAGATAAATATGATGATATATTGGTCAAGGAATTTGGAGCAATCTGGAAAGAAGAAATTTAGTCCCAATGATTTTTTTTAAATTTCTATACTGAGATTTAGGGTAAAAGACATTTTTGGTGTCATATAATTAGTACTTTTGAAGTCCCATTTTCAAAATGCTGACATACGCTTACCGGTATATAGACGTATAAATTAAATGAGTATGAAAACCTATCTATTAATATTTTCCTTTGTTACGGCTATGCTTGGATGGAACACAGTGCATAGTCAGGACATTCATTTCTCCCAGTTTTACATGTCACCACTGAATCTGAATCCTGCATTGACAGGAGTGATGAATTGTAATTCCAGGGCTATTGTTAATTTTAGAAATCAATGGGCAGCCGTTATCGGTGCCAACGCATACAACACATATTCAGCTTCTTATGACCGCAAAATACCTGTGGGAAGGGTAGACTATTTCGGAGTAGGTGGTTCTTTATGGGGTGATGTAGCTGGAGAATCTAGGTTTGGTTCTACTCAAGGAAGGTTTTCAATGTCATACTCTAAAAAAATGGGGGGTAGAAGAAAGTCAGCACATTATCTTGTGATTGGAGCAGATGCAGCCTTAACGCAGAGAAGCATTAAACCCGGAGACCTGAGATGGCCTTCACAGATTACGGGCCAGGGATTTGACCCGGGACTTCCATCTAATGAAATCATCAATGATTATGATTTTCTTTATCCGGACATTGGAGCCGGATTATTGTGGTTCAGCGTATTGGATGAAAACACCAATTGGTATGTGGGTGCAGCACTTGCTCACCTGAATCAACCCAATGTTTCATTCCTTGATGACCCGGTATCTCTTTATTCCCGTACAACGATTCATGCAGGAGCTCAATTCCCGATGTCTCCCAAGATGACTTTATTGCCTTATGGGATCATGATGATGCAGGGTAAGCATAGGGAAATAAACGTGGGAGCCAGTGTAAGATTTAAATTGGGACCTGCCCGTACTTCCAACCAATCATGGCAGATCGGTGGATGGTATAGGATCGGTAATCAGGAAAACGGTGGACTCATCTCGGATGCAATGATCGTATCCACAAGATTTAATTATGATCAATTCGGAATCGGATTTTCATATGACCTCAACATATCAGAATTGAGAACCGGAGGGGCCGGCAATGGTGCCTTTGAGTTATCATTGTCATATGAATTATGTGGTCCTGAGAATAGAGGTGTCTATTGTCCACGATTCTAGATGGTGTTGACATAATGTTGATAAAGAAATAGATAGGTTTCTTTGATCGATATTACAGTTTGACTATATTTAAAACCCATTAGTCATATCCCTTTATTCATAGGACAAAATCTCTTTTAGTCCTGTGTAATCATTTACTTATTTAATTCAATTAATTAGGCGATCAGGAATTATGTTTGGTAACAAAAAAGAAGAAAAAACAGGAAAAGTTATGAGTACATCATCAGGCAGTACAGCTGCTTCAGGAGCCATTAACAGCTTGGTACAAGGAACCAAGGTTGAAGGAAAGATTAATGCCGGTAGTGATATCAGGATTGATGGTGAGTTAAAAGGATCACTCAAGTGTAAAGGCAGGGTGATTATAGGTCAGAGCGGTAAGATAGAAGGAGACATTGATTGTCAGAATGCCATCATTGAAGGATCTTTCAATGGAAATATCAAGGTAGCAGAAACCCTCACCGTCAAAGAAACAGCAAGAATTGAAGGAGAGGTCAATACCAATAAATTACTTGTTCAGCCAGGTGCTGTATTCAACGTAAGTTGTAATATGGGAGGCCAGAAGCTTAAATCATTTGCAGAAAAAGTTGAGAAAAGCTCAGAGCCGGCACTTTCTTTCAGTAAGAAGTGATGCCTCCACGAAAACCTAGAAAGAACACCCCTTCCGAAGGCCAGGCAAGATACATGAAGTATATGGGCCTGGCAATGCAACTCTTTGTGTCATTTGCTATTGTATTATTCATAGGTAAAAAAATAGATGCCTATCTGAATAATGAAAAACTATACATCACCATGGTGCTCTTATTGATTACCTTTGTAGGGATCATGTATCGTATCATGAAAGACTTGCAATAATGACCGAAAGAGCCTTCTACACCCAATTGTTCTATGTAACTCTTGTCTCAATTGGCCTGCTTATCCCATGTTATCTATTCTTGCCCATCAGGCCTTTTATGTCTTTAGGGATCATCGGTCTTGTATTTTTTGTATTGTTATCCATATTCGTATTTAAGTTGTCCCTCAAGGTGGCTGAATCTAAGGATCTCAATGCTTTCACGAGGTTGATCATGTATAACTTAATGATCAAGCTATTCATGTCCATATTCATTGTGTTGATTTATTATAAGGTGGTTGAACCTACTGAGCGACTTTTCATTCTACCGTTCATTGTAATTTACCTTATCTTTACCATCTTTGAAGCCATGTTTTTAAGTAGACAAGCCAGACAATAATGCAAGAGTTTAAACATCCCGATGATTTGGTTGACGTGTCTGTAGAAGGCTATGATCCATTTACAGTGAGTGAATTAAAGGACGAGGATATTACAATCGTAGAACGCAATGGAGACAAAGAGCTTGTTGTCATTGCATCAGGGGTTAAATACAAGGTAAAGATCGTATCTATTGATTTTCAATCTGCTACATATGTATTGAGGATCAATGGTAAAAATTTCAAATGTAAGGCAAGATCTCATCTCCATCATCTTATAGGAGAATTAGGATTCAATAAAGCTTCCATAAATAAGCAAAAGGACATCCATTCTCCTATGCCGGGGTTGGTATTGGATATACTTGTGAAGGAAGGCGATCAGGTGACTGAAGGTCAGAATGTGATGACTCTGGAAGCCATGAAAATGGAAAACATATTAAAAGCTCCTGCAGATGGTATCATCTCTACGATCCATACCGAGGTAAAAAGTAAGGTTGAAAAAAATGAATTGCTGATTTCTATCAGCTAGCAGATTATTTTTCCAGGTATTTATTCTCAAACCAGATTCTGTACTTGCTCGCACTTTTCTGATCAATAATTTTCCTGTAATTACGCTGAGTGACAGGGTAAACTTCATAATTCACTCCATCTACATCAACGAATTGTGAAGCATTTTTAATGATGTCGTTGTAATACTCCATAGCCTTATCCTTGCCCCTGAACTTTCTGATCAGAATGATCTTGGTGTTTTCTGATTTATTAAGTCCGATATCTGCAAGTTGTAATTTCTTGAGTCTGTGTTTATCCTTATTGTAATTGGATATTGAAATCTTAGTCTCATTAAATTGATCCTCCTCAGGATTGAATACAACAACCGCTAAATAATGTAGTTTCTCAAACTCTTCTTCAAAGATGTCATCCACTTCCTCAATATTCACAGTTTCAAATGCATTTTCATCACCCTTCAGGAATCTCATTATTTCCCGAGCTCTAGTCTGTTCAGGAGTGTTGGGATACCGTGTTACAACATCTTGTAACGCAGAAATATATTCATCTTCACCCTTCAGATTGCCAGCAGTCATTGCTCCTAATAACGCAAATTTTGCTCTCATCTCATGTTTCTCTCCAAATTTTGAGGTTGATTCCTCAACCATTGAAGCAACCCTTTGATATTTACCTTTATCAAATTCTGCGAAGGCCATATCATAATAATTGGCCAATCTAGCTTTCTCCGATAATGCCTCATTTAAGTAGTTAGGATCATTCAATGCCTGAGCATACTTAGTATCAGGAAAATCCTTGACGATCATGTTTCGATACTTATTGGCTTTAGCTGTCTCATTGAGATCAAGGTAGGTAAGGTATAAATAGTAATAAGTGTCTAATTTCTTTTCAGTATCCGGAAATCGACGGAGTAACTCTTCGTGAACTTCAGCTGACTTGCTATAGTTTTCAAGCTTGTCGCGATATAGTTTTCCTAAATCAAATAGGGCCAACTCTATCCTTCCTTCTGCACGCTTTACTTCTTGCTCTGAAGAAGGGAACTCCCTCAGAATTTTTGCCAGTTCTTCATCATCAACCTGTTCTTCTTCTTGGGTTGCTACTACTTCATCTTCTTCCTGGTAAGCAACTCTCAGAGCATCTCTTCTCCTCCAATTGTCCTGCAATGCTCGTTCTCCCCACTTATTTTTGAAAGCATCTTTGCCTTTTTCTACCGTAGGTAAGTCATACGCGAAAAAGCTACTTTCAGCCAAAGACCTCGATCTGGAAAATTTTACAGAATTGATGGGTTTGGTTTCTTCTTTCTTTGCGCCTGCTGCTGCTGCCTCTGCCCGTTCCTTTAATACGTTTCTGGCAATCTCTTCTTTCTCTTCCAGAGGTAGAGCTCCAACCAATATAAGGCTATCTTGAGTTCTGATCACTTCTAGATTACGTGCAATGTCTCTTAAATTACTGGCCAGCTTTTTTGATTGTTCATAACGATCATCTTTTTTATCCATTACAGTCAGCGTACTGTCATAGTAATTCTTGGCTTCAACATAATTCTCTGCATCGTATTCCATGCTGGCGATCTTGTAATAACTTTCGGCCTTTATCAGCGGATTGCCATTAGAAAATTGCAGGGCTTCTTTCAGGTACTTTTTGGCTATGACAATATCATCAGACATAATTCCCATTTCTGCCAGCGTTAGGGTAATCCTGTCTCGATATTCTTCGTTCTTATTCTCCTTTCTCATCTTTAGAATTTTAGATTCTGCTGATGAAAATCCTGTATTTCCAGTGAAATAAGAGTTCTTAATCATATTTAGCTCCGCATTGAGCTCCATTTCATAAGTGTTGCCCAGTTTTTTAGATAGCTCGTAAGCATCTCTAGCCCCTGCATAATTTCCGGATCTTTCTCTGATTTGTGCCAGGATGTAGGCGTATCTTGCCCGATCCTTTTTATCATCCGCCATTTCTGAAGCAAGGACTAAGTAAGGCAAAGCTTCTTCATATCTTTTCTGGCTGATCGCCAAATGGGCTTGAGTAGCAGGGATTTCCTTCTTGATTTCTTCTTTAACTGTAGGATCATCCCACATCCTCCTCAATAAGAATTCTGCTGATGAAAATTGATCCCGCTCAATATACGTTCGAGCCAACCACAACATACCTTCGTAGTAATTTGATTTTTCTTCTTCTACTTCAGGTTCTTTTCTTGGACGTGGAATCTCCTCTTCCTCAACGTTAGCTACAGCAACGACTTTTGGAGTCGGTTGCTTGGGCTTAGTAGTTTCCTGTGTTACTTCTTTCTTAGTTTCAGTAACAGGTGGTTGCACCACAGTTGTTGTATCCTTCTTTTCTGGAGATTTATTATTATTGGATTGGCGATCTTTTATGGCTTGTTCTCTTTCCTTTTTCTTTCTTTCTCTTTCCCTATCCCTTTTTTCTTTAGCAGTTTCCTTTTTCTTGGCGTCTTGCTTGGCTTTCTGTTGTCTTTCTCTTTCTTTTTTCTTTCTATCCCTTTCTTCTTCATCCTTCTTTCTCTGTTCTTCCTTAGCTTTTCGCTCTTCTTCTCGAGCTTTCTCTTTTGCTTTCCGCTCTTCTTCTTTTAGTTTTTGTTCTTCTTTTCTTTCTTCTTCTCTTATTTTTCGTTTGTCTTCAGAAGAAAGGGTCTTCTTTCTATAATTTCTGCTTGAGGGATCATTGGGGTTAAATTCCTGCTGAAAGTATTCAAATGTTTCTTCTGCAGATTCAAAATCCTGCTTGAGATATTGTGCTGTTCCCATCAATACGTAGCAGTCATCAACATAGTCACTTACTTCATGAATTGCTGCAACAGTTGTTACTTTCTCAATAGCTATATCGAGTTCACCTGCAACAGATTGGGCATTTTCTGAATTGCCGTAAGTATATACCGGAAGGATTTCACTGTAGTTATCAATATGGTTTTCCTCTAGGATGGTAAAAGTCTCCTTCATGATTTCATTGGCATTCCAGTAACCATTGTACTTAGCCGTCATGTTATGGTAAAACTTCTTGAATCCCGACACGTCTCCTTTGCGCTTCTTAGTCGCACACGACGGAATCATGATGATTGAAGCTAACAAGAGGATCGAAAACCTTAAATTCTTTCTCAAAATATTGTACAATTATTCTTATTAATAAACCTTTATTAAGTCTATATGGGTTATTAACTGTCTGGGTGCAAATTTATTTTAAATATTCAGAATATCACGCACCTTTTAGAACGCCAAAAACAATACCAGATTGTATAAATGCCATATGGTGGTAAGATAATGGGCTATAGAATGCTAATAATTGCCGTACTTTAATTGTTAACTCAAATTTCAGGTTAGTAATTAGTATATATCAATTACTTATTAGAAATTTGCCCCGTTGTCTGAAAAACACAGATAATGAATGACAACTTTGACAATACGACTGATAAAAAAAGAAGTATAACAGAGAAGTACAGACTTGCTGTTATTGATGAGGAAAATCTTTCTGAGGTCAGATCATTTAGAGTATCGCTGTTGAACATTTATATATGGATCAGCACCATCTTGTTATTACTGGGTATTGGAATTATATCTATAATATTTTTTACACCGGTTAAAAGAATGGTCCCCGGATATGCAGATGTTGAACAGAATAGGCAATATCTCACCTTGAAAGACAGGGTTGCTGAAATTGAGGAGGCACTGGAAGTTCAACAGCTCTATAATGAAAGCTTAAAGAAGATTATCCAGGGAGAAGATAATAAGAACGTATTGACAGACAGTAAAGGAGAAATTATCAAGTTGCCAGGTATCAATGATGCGGAAGCTGATCCAGCCATCATTTCAGCCGAGGATATTGACAACACCAGAATTACAAAAGTGTTGGGATCATTATTTTTTGTACCACCTGTCACGGGTACCATAAGCTCAGGATTCCTAGATGTCAAGTCTCATTATGGTGTCGATATTTTAGCAGCCAGAAATACCCCCATTAAATCCATCATGAGTGGAGTGGTGGTATTTTCAGACTGGACAATGGAAGCAGGAAACACAATGGTGATCCAGCATGATAATAATATAGTCTCTGTATATAAGCACAATTCAGAATTGCTTAAGAAATCCGGAGACCTTGTTCAATCAGGAGAAGCTATTGCGATTATAGGAAATACAGGTACGTTATCAGACGGGCCACACTTACATCTGGAACTATGGTACGACGGTTACCCTGTAGATCCGGAAAAGTATATTAACTTTAACTAGACAAAATCAAGAAAATCATATGTCACACTCGTTGAATCTTTTGCAGAATGAAGAAGGAGAAACCATAAGTCCTATCCTTCCCGAAGATGTAAAGAATTATCTCATTGATATTGATGGTACTGTCACTGATGACGTTCCCAATGAAGAACCTGAAAGGATGGTTACTTGTGAGCCTTATCCTGATGCATTGGATATTATAAATAAATGGTATGAAGAAGGACACGTTATTACCTTTTTCACTTCTCGTACAGAAGAACACAGAGAAATCACAGAAATCTGGTTGAAAAAATATGGTTTTAAATACCATGGTCTATTGATGGGCAAGCCTCGTGGTGGAAATTATCATTGGATTGATAACCATATGGTGAGGGCTACCAGATTCAAAGGTAAGTTTACAGACTTCATCAAGAAAAAGAAAGAAATAGAAGTATTTAAGTCTTAGTACCCCTAAGATGTTGAACTGCTTTCACTAAATCCGGAAATTGCCAATCATAAGATTGAGCTTCAAGCCTTTCGGGTACTACTCTATTGCTATTAAGTACGACATCAGCCATTTGTCCTAAGGCAAGACGCAGTCCGAATGCAGGTGCAGGTAATACCATATAACCACCTCCCAGTCCGTCTGCAATTTCCTTGACAAACTCTTTATTGGATAAGGGTATGGGAGCGACACCATTGTAGATTCCGGAAAAAGAAGAATCGGTAATGGCTTCAATGAATAATCTGCTGATATCTGTGATATGGATCCAGCTGTAATACTGTTTTCCATCACCGAAGTAATTCAATACCCTAATGGGTGCAGTCATTAAGACCTTGGGAAGTGCTCCTCCCCGGGTACTCAATACAATACCTACCCTCAGGATGCTGAGTCGTTCACATACTTCTTTAAATGACTTAGCTGCTTCTTCCCAAAGTACACAGCATTCTCCCATGAATCCTTCGCCAGGAGAACTTTCTTCAGATAGGGTTTCATCTGCCCGATCGCCGTAATAACCAATTGCTGATGCTGAAGCAATAGATTCTACCTGATGCCCTATTTCTTTCAATCCGGTGATCAATAGCTTTATACTTTCAGTCCTGGACTCAATAATGATTCTTTTTCGATCATGGGTCCATCGCTGGTCTGCAATGCCTGCACCTGTAAGATTGATGATAGAATCCACTTTCAATGCCTCATGATCAATGGTTTGTTTCCTCACATCCCATTGAAAATATTTTAAATTATCGTGATCTTCACGAGAAGACCTGGATAGAATGTGGATTTGATATTCATCCTTTGGCAATAATGATTGAATGTGTTGTCCAATTAATCCTGTACCACCGGCAATTAAAATTTTCTTCTTAGACATGTGTGCGTCGATCTTTACGTTACATATGAAATAATAAAATCCGATTAAATGTTCTTAACTTAGATTTAAATTCAGTTCTCATGCGCTCTAGATTCTCCATTCTTATAGTCTTACTCTCTATTTTTTCATTCTCTTCCTGTAAGCAGGATGGAACTTCAAGTGTAAAAGATGAAGTGATCGATATAGCTATTCCTTCAGATCCACAAAGGATAAATCCTGTAATAGGAAGAAGCGCTGTGGCGAGATTGGTACATCAATATATCTTCCTCAATTGTGCAGATTATCACCCCGAAACACTGAAATTATATCCCATATTGTTAAAGGATGTCCCGGAACCTGAATACTTTGATGAGGGAGGAATCAGGAAGGTAAGGTTTAACATGGAGTTTAAAGAGGATGCTGTATGGGATGACGGTACTCCGATCATAGCCGAAGACTATTATTTTACTATTAAAAAGATCATGCATCCCATGGTCAATGCACTTGCATTTAGAAGCTATATTGAGGATATTGAATCCATAAATATTGATCCTGAAAATAAACGCAAATTCACCGTAACTTTTGCCGATGATTATATGCTTTCACTTGAAAGTGCGGTGACCATTCCGATCTATCCCAGGCATATTTATGATCCTTCAGGTCATTTTTCTTCTCTAAGACTAGGTGATATAAAAAACAAAGAGCAAATAGAACGGATCACAGAAGCTGATACTGCTTTTACAAATTATATAGAAGATATAAACGGATTGAAGTTTTCCAAGGAAATCATCAGTAACAACGGTCCCTATATTATTGATTCCTGGACGACTGATCAAAATCTGGTCCTCACACCTAAGGAAAATTATTGGGGATCAAATTATCCGGATAATCCTTACTTACAGCATGGACCAGAAAAGATGATTTTTTACATCATTCCTGATCAGACTACTGCTTTGAGTCAATTAAAAGAAGGAAGCCTGGATGTACTTAATTATCTGACAAGCAAGAACTTTGTTGAATTACGAGACAATGAAGCCTTTAGCAATGATTTTCAGTTCTACAGCCCTACAATGCGAAGGTATTATTACCTAGCAATGAATAATTCAGATCCAATATTAAGTGATGTTGAGGTCAGACGTGCCATGTCTCATCTTCTTGAAGTAGATAAAATCATTAATAATATTGACTACGGTATGGGTAAGAGAATGAAAAGTATCGTCCATCCTGACAGGCCTTACTACAATGTAGATCTTGAAGCTCCGGAATACGATCCTGAAAAAGCCAAAACAATTCTTGCAGCAGCCGGATGGACAGACTCTGATCAGGATGGGGATCTGGATAAAGATTTAAATGGATCTACTATAGACCTTGAAATCGATATGTATGTGTCTTCAGGACAACTGGGGAGACAGGTTGCGCTTATGCTTCAGCAGAATGCAGAAGAAATTGGAGTCAGAATAAATATCCTTACTAAGGAGTTTCGGACCATTCTTACTGAGCATTTACCTAAAAGGGATTATGGAATTACGCCATTGGTGAGCAATCAGGATCTTAACGATGACGATTTCTATAATAATTGGCATTCTGATAGTGACAATCCTAGCAGCAGCAATCATATTTCATACCGGGATGAAGAAGCAGATAAGCTGATCATTGCAATTCGTGATGCTGTTAATTCAGAAGAAAGATATGAGTTATATAGGAAACTACAGGAAGTGGT
>JABDLO010000228.1 GCA_013002995.1 Saprospiraceae bacterium
ACCACTTCCTGGTGTTGAGCTTATGATCGTAGATGGTGATGGAAAGGAACTGAAAGGGAATAATGTACAAGGTAACCTTTGTATAAAATCACCCTGGCCATCAATTTTAAGAACAACCTATGGTGACCATGAGCGATGCAAGCAAACCTACTTTGCTACTTTCCCAGGCACATACTTTACGGGTGATGGAGTGAAGCGGGATGAAGATGGTTATTATAGAATTCTTGGTCGTGTAGATGACGTTATCAATGTATCAGGTCATAGAATGGGTACAGCAGAGGTTGAAAATGCGATCAATGAGCATCCTCAAGTCACGGAATCTGCAGTGGTTGGTTACCCTCATGAGATCAAAGGACAAGGAATCTATGCTTATGTAATCTGTGATATGGATGGCAGGGATGAGGAAGAATTGATTAAGGAGATACGGGCTACAGTAAGTCGGGAAATTGGTCCAATAGCTAAACCTGATGTAGTTCAAATCGTACCGGGACTTCCTAAGACCAGATCAGGAAAGATCATGAGAAGGATTCTTAGAAAGGTAGCCGGAGGTGACATTGACAACCTCGGTGATACTTCAACACTTTTGAATCCTGAGATTGTGAAACAAATTATTGAGGGTTCCAGTACTGTTGAAGCATAGTGTTCAAGAAGTTCCTGATATTCTTTGTGGCATTTTTTATTATGGCATTTGTGCTTCAGGTGTTCATTTTAAATGCCGATCAGGAAATAAATGCAATTTTGGTTAAAACAGGCATCAGCGGTCTTGTGGCCGCTGGTGTTTTTGTTTTGATAACCAAAAAAAACTAGTCTTTCTAGCTTATCAGGATCTCTTTGAGCTGCTCCATATCATTCTTTAAAGGGATAGAAAGCTTGGGGCCAGAATCCATTTCAAAATCTTCAGGATAGCTAATTTTTTCTTCCAGAACTGGTTCGACCACCTCTCGGAATTTGGAAGGATGAGCTGTTTCAAGGAATATTCCCTGCGTGTTTTTCATATCATCAAAAGATTCCAAGGATTGAATTAGTCCAAGATATCCTATGGCACCATGGGGGTCCATTACATAATTATAATTATCCCAAACCTTCCATATGATGTTTCTTGTATCCGCATCATTGAAACTACATCCCTCAACATCTTTGCTTATTTGTTCAAGAGATCCATCATATAAGTACATCATCCTTGCAAAATTGCTTGGATTCCCTACATCCATCGCATTTGAAATAGTTTGAATACTATCTTTTGGAGAAAACTCACCTGTTTTCAAATAGTCAGGTACTATTTCATTGACATTTGAAGAGGCAACAAATTTCTTAATTGGTAATCCCAATTTCTTTGCCATTAATCCAGCGGTTAGATTACCATAATTACCACTAGGTACAGAAAAAACCAGATCCTCCTTTGACCTTTGTTGGTAGGCGATAAAATAATAAAACATTTGCGGGATGAGCCGAGCTATGTTAATTGAATTGGCAGAAGTGAGTGCGATATTTTCAGTTATTCCGTCTTCCTTAAATGCCGCCTTTACCATACGTTGACAATCATCAAAAGTCCCATCTACTTCCAGCGTGGTAATATTCTTGCCAAGTGTGGTCATTTGCCTTTCCTGAAATTCACTGACCTTACCTTTTGGATACAGGATTACTACTTTGATTCCTTCAACTCCATAAAATCCGTGAGCAACGGCACTGCCCGTATCTCCGGAAGTAGCCACAAGCACAGTTGTATCCCTATCCTTGTCTTTTGTGAAGTAACTAAGACAGCGAGCCATGAACCGGGCTCCAACATCTTTAAATGCCATTGTAGGTCCATGAAATAACTCAAGCACTGAAATGTTGTCCGATAGGCCTATCAATGGTATTTCAAAGCTTAAAGTTTCATTCACAATCTTTGATAGAACTTCTGAAGGGATTTCTTCACCAATGAATGGTTTTGCAATTCCTTCTCCGATTTCTACAAAGGACATGGAATCAAGCTCATCCAGGTATTCCTGTTTGAGTTTATTAATTTTTTGAGGAACATATAGTCCCCCGTCCTCAGCTAATCCATTGGAAAGAGCATCCTTGAAAGAAACAGCTTGCGCTTTGTTATTCGTGCTTACAAATTTCATCGAGTAATGAGTATATCAGGCGGCGACCATAGCACCTTTAGGATTAATTTTAGACATATGGTAGATCACCTGCAGGGAGGAATCTGAGTAAACATTTTTAATCGCTCTTAGCACAATTTCCGCAGATTTTATTCCTGCGCATAAACTAAATATTGAAGGACCTGATCCGGCAATATTGCATCCAAGGGCACCTGCTTCCATTGCAGCAATCTTAACCGGGGTATACAGCGGGATAAGCAAGGATCTGGATGGTTCGGCAATAACATCTTGCATGGATCTGCTAATCAGATCCAAATCGCCGCGCAATAATCCTACTATAAATCCGGAAAGATTGGCCCACTGGGCTACTGCAGTTGAAAGTGGGATCTGATCTCTAAGAATTTTTCTGGCATCTGCAGTTTTAACCTCGACCTGGGGATGAGCAATGACCACATAAATATCTTCAGGAAATTCCAGTTCCAGTATATCC
>JABDLO010000275.1 GCA_013002995.1 Saprospiraceae bacterium
GCATCAATCTGGGTACTCGCTTCATAAACTGTAGATTGCCCCATACCAAGGAGTGAAATAAATTCTCTATTACCAGGACAATCAAGGATGCCAACCAAAATATTCCTAAGTTTTCTCACAGCGTTACCGGCTTGTTGAGAGGTTGTATTACATAGAATTCCTACTCCCAGACCTTTATTAGGTAAGAGATGAAGCATGGTGCGACTATTGGTTTGGTTGAATCCACTGTGATTGGCGATAAAATTGGGGTTGTTGATAGATACATCGTCACTTACAACCCATTGTACTCCAAAACCAGGATTGAAACTTTCATTGATTCCGCTATCCGTTGTGTCACATGCAAAAGTAGGGTTTCCTCCTATTGGTCTTAAAGTCCATAAGCTATCATAATATTCTTGACTCAACAATTCGTAGTTAAGGACAATTTCCATATACCTACCCATGTCAACTATATTGGACATAAATCCTCCAGATGGCAATTTCCATCCCACGTCTTCCGGTACATTTTCAGAACCAGGGCCTGAATAACCCTTGGACATAAAAATATCGGTATTGGTAGAATCCTGTTCCAGAGATAATAATCCATATGGTGTTCTGATGTTATTCAAGTAAAAATCATAATAACCCATACCGTAAGAACTCAATCCCACTTTATCCAATACAACTCCAAGTAGATTGGAACCAAAACTGGAATAAAGCTGTACTTCCCCAGGAGGGGTAAAACAGATGGAACAACTATCTACCAGGCTGACAGTTGAATCAGGATTAAATGCACCCATATAACCACTGTCTTCACATGTGCCCCCATAATGTTCAATTCCACTCTGATGGTAAAATAGATCATTGACCCTGATATTCCCTACGTCTGATTCAGGGACAATATCTGAAACCAAGGCATATGGGTCTAAAGCTCCATCTTCCCACATCTTGGCAGCTATCAATCCGGTAATGGTTTTGGATACTGAAGCCCACCTTACCTTGGTCTCAGCAGTGAACGACGAGACATTTTCATCTTCCCAGCCAAAGCTATTGGTATAAACCAATTGCCGATCATAAACCAAGGCAACTGCAATGCCTACCAGGTTAGAATCAGCCATCACTTGGGTCACAGAATCTACGATCCTTTGAGCTGAAAGATCATCTATCAGGTAGATATGAGATTGGCTTTCCAACTTAGGTAGCCAAAGGAATGCCAGCACAAATCCTAACAATACCCTATTCATCTTTCCAACCAATTTTTTCTTTAAGGATTTGATTTTCTCTCTTGAGATCAAAAACATACAAAAACAATTGTTCTATTTTCTCCAACAGACCAACTGTGATATCATTCATTAGGATTCCATTTTCGTTGATCTCTGCTGCCGGTGGAATTCCTGGAAGATGTCTCTGACTAAGTACTAATTGTTCTAGTTCTTCTAAAGGTAATAATGCGTATTCTTCATCAAATACATAATCAGGCCATGCCATTGCGTTCTGGATTCTAACTTCTTCACAGGCAATATCTCCATTCACAGAGAGGATATAACCATCCGCAGGAGCAGATCGATTGATGGTCACTGTATCTCTGAAGAAGGATTTTCCTTGTGTCAGTAATCCCCTTTCTGGAGGAGCATTATCGGTTCCAATGGCAACCCCTCGATTATCATATGAAGTAATTGACCTACCGGCTGGAGTCCCTGCTATAAAAATGATATCTCCCCCTCCTCCGCTTTTCTCAACATGTAACTTGGCGTTGGTCACATTGGTACCAATACCAACCTCTATATCCATGTTGTTTTCATCTCCCAGGATTATGGTATTATTTTCTTTTAATTCAACGTTGTTACCCAGGGCGATTGACCCTGATGGATTATCTGTGGGTCCTATGCCGGAGTTATTACCTATGAAGATGTTATTCATTTCAGTTGATGCATTGATTCCGGAGCCATGTCCTATAAATACATTTCCTGAACCTGAAGTATTATCGTATCCAGCATTGGATCCAAATGCCAAATTTGAATTTCCATCATTTAGAAAAAGAGAAGAATCACCAACCGAAATATTAGCACTACCCTGATTATTGTTTCGCATACTATGCAACCCGATGGCTACATTCAATGAATCATCATCAATAGCAAAACCACTCTCTTTCCCAATCAGGATATTTGCTCGTCCGCTTGATAAATTGTTACCACTCTGAAAACCAATCAGTACATTTTCTGAACCTTCATTAATGAAGTACCCGGACTGAAAGCCCACAAAAGTATTTTCATTTCCGATATCTACTCCATTCAGTTGATTTCCTCCCGCGCTCATGCCTACGATGGTATTACCATTTCCTGTTCGATTGGCAAGACCGGCATTAACTCCAAGAAAAACATTGTTATCACCAATGGTAGAATGCAATCCTGAGTTAAATCCAAAAAAAGTGTTTTGGTAACCCGTAGTATTATTCGCTCCACTTGAATAACCAGAAAATGTATTTCTATAACCGTCCAAGTTATCAAAGCCACTTTGATAACCAAGAAACAGATTACTATGGCCGGTGGTATTGGTAATTCCTGATTGATATCCTATAAAAGTATTACCTGTAGCATCATTATTCTTACCTGCGTCATAACCAATAATGACTCCTCGATCCACATCGATCTGACGCTGGCCCGCCTGATATCCAATAATTACATTTCTCTGACCAAATGTATTCTCCTCAGCAGCCTTATATCCTAGAATTGTATTAAATCCAGGAATCGAATTCTCACCTGCCTGGTGTCCTATAATCAATCCCAGGTCAGCACCCATATCCAGTAAGGTGCCACCATTGATATTTTCTTTCAAGGACATGCCCTCATTACCTCCTATATCAAATCGAATGATGTCTTCATCCGCACTCTCTTCTACCTGGATTTTGGTATCATTATCTGCATCAGAAATGATGTCAGTGTCATCATTTAATTCTTTCCAGTTTCCGTTTTGTCTAAACCAGAAAGAACTTGTGGTGGTATCAAATACTAGGAGACCATTAGCAGCATTTAAGATATTGACTCTCTGCGTGGAAGACATCCTCGGTATAAGCATACCCTTACTTGTAGATTGTACATCCAACATCGAGGATGGATCCGGGGTATCTCCGGTATTGTTTATGGAAATTGATTGAGCGTTTAAACTTAGATTAGCGACAAACAATATCGCAGCAACTAAATATTGAGTTGATTTCATAATCATTATTTAGGTTCATCACTTTCAATATCGCAACTTAAAACCAGGAATTTATTGATATTTTATAGATCGACTAGTTGAGTTCATATGTGCCAGAGGAAGGTTTAAAATTGGTTTTTCATCGAATACTCAACAAGATCTATCAACTGCCAACTATACAATGTAAACTGTCAAATAGAAACCTTCTTATTGTCATTCCATGAAGAATATCATTAAATTTAAAAATGATGAGGATCCCTCCGATTAAAGAGCGTCTCCAAAGATTATTAATCCTGACTTTCTGGATTATCTCAACTGTTATTCTTCCGGGCCAATTAATATCACAAAACCCAACCTATATTTTTGACCAGATCAATGTTGAAGATGGCCTTCCTCATCATATTCCAATTTTAATAAATCAAGATCAGGAAGGGTATTTATGGATGACATCTGATGCTGGATTAATAAAATATGATGGCTTTGAATTTGAATTATTTCAGTGGGAAAAGGATAATATCAACTCCCTTTCAGAAAACAATCTACACAGTCTATTCATAGATTCCAGAGATAACATCTGGATCGGTTCTCTACAAAAGGGTCTTAATATTTATGCTTCAGATCGTAATCATATTATAAGATTTGATGGACGTAAAGGATACCCAAAGCTTAGGTCATCCAATATCTACTTCACCATAGAGGACTGGCAAGGACACATCTGGATTGGAGGAGAAAAAGGAATTGAAATATTAAAGCCTGAAAATGAATCCTATACCCTACTTGAAGATGGCTTACCTTTTTCTGAACTTTTGGATGAAATTGTAACTACTGCTGTGCTCGACAACAATTCGAATATATGGCTAGGTGGGAATGGGAATGTATGGAAAATCTCTTCCACCTCAATAAAAAAGTATTCAACACCGATTGCTACTGAAATGATCAACGATATAGAAATCGATCGTGAAGAACAATTGTGGTTTTCATTTGATGGAAACAAAGAAAGGGTATTTAAGTATAACCAATCAACAGACACTCTCACTTCAATT
This sequence comes from Saprospiraceae bacterium, assembly GCA_013002995.1. Taxonomy (GTDB): domain Bacteria; phylum Bacteroidota; class Bacteroidia; order Chitinophagales; family Saprospiraceae; genus JABDLO01. Next base: position 4,218 of record JABDLO010000275.1, read on the forward strand.
TCATTTATTCAAACTTTCACCCACAGTCGAGATATCAAATTAGAATTTGATCATGATAACAACCTGTGGTATTCGGAGTTCGGTTTTGGTTTTCAGATGTATGATATTAATAAAGAGTCAATTGTTATCAATTCATTGACAAATACCAACCTTGATCCTGAACCTTATGCAAAAGATCCATTCTGTGATCGATCTGGAAATGTGTGGGTCGGACAATTCGGCTTACTGAAATATCCATATCCTCAAGGGTTTAATACATTTTACCATTATCAGCCTTATCCTCAGGTAAATCATGCTGTATATGTGGATGGAGATTATCTGTGGTTGAGCATTCGTTCTGTAGGGTTGCTAAGGCACCATTTGCCTTCAGGCGAAGAGAAGCTATTTTTTCCCAATTCCTCCGATCCTTCAGCATTGTTTTCGGATCATATAACTGGTATTGCAAGACTAAATAGAGAGGAATTGATACTAGCAGAGCTAGGAGCCATTCAAATTCTAAACACATCATCAATGACATTCAAGACTTACACCCAATCAGGTGTAAATAAGAGTGTTTTTATTGATAAGCAAGATCACATCTGGATAAGTGGTAATTATGGCTTATATGCGTTTGATTCTCAAAATGGCATTTTTGATACCATAAAGCTTGAACAACCTGTCAAAGGATTCAGTAGAAGAACAACCGTTGCTTGCCAGGATAAAGAAGAAAGAATTTGGTTTGCCAATAAAAGAGGGGGATTAGGAATCTACGATAAAAGAAGCAAAACTACTTTAAGAGCTCCTTTGGTTCATGAAACACAGGGAACTATAGCAGATTTTGAAGATACTATTGAGGATATGGTCTATGATTCAATTAATGCCCTTATATGGGTCGCTTCATACGATGGATTAATGAAGATAGATCCTTCGAGGATGACGTATATTAAAGTTAATCCAGATGAGATAGATTTGAGATTCTACTCAATATTGATTTCCAGAGATCAAGAAATATGGTCTGGAACGAATGAAGGACTTGTTGAGTATGAAATCCTGAATGATCATTGGAATCATTATAAATCCAATGAAGGATTGATCAATACCAATTTCTATACCCAAAGTAAAGCCATTTTATCAGATGGCTCATTGATTTTCGGAGGAAAGAATGGGGTGGATTATTTCAATCCTAAAACGCTGAGGAAAAATGAATATGAAGCAAAACCAATATGCACTGAATTAATGATTAACGGATTAAAAAGAACTCCTCCTAAAAGGCATGAATTATTGGACGGGTTTGTATTACAGCCGGGAGAATCATTCATAGAGATGACATTTTCTTCTGATCACTTTTCTTCACCTTCTGAAAATAAGTTTTCCTATAGGATCTCAGGAATTCACAACGATTGGGTTGAGTTAGGTTCACATCCAAAAATCACAATTGGAAATCTGAAGGGGTCAAATCATTTAAACCTCAAGGTGACCAATCCGAATGGTATCGGAGATCATACTTTGTATCATATCCCTATCAATTTTAAACAACACTTATGGAATACGACCTGGTTTAGAATTATCCTTCTTGTAGGTCTATCTGCAATTGTTATTTATTATATCAGAAAAAATGAAAGAAATAAAACCAAAGCAGCAGAAGAAAAATCTACGATCAAGGATCAGATAAATAAACTTGAAAAGAAAGCCCTCGCTGCCCAGATGAACCCACATTTTATTTTCAATAGCATGAATGCCATTCAAGAGTTTATTTATAATGGTGAAAATGAAATTGCAATCAACTATCTGGCTAAATTTTCAAAAATTATCAGAGCTGTTTTAAACTTTTCATCACAAGACCGGATTCCTCTAGCTGAAGAAATAGACTTTATCAACCATTATGTTGAATTACAACAGATGAGGTTTTCCAGTAATTTCAAACTTCGAGTCAACCTCCCAAACGAAATAGATTTATATACTATTGAAATACCACCTTTCTTGTTACAACCCCATATTGAAAACGCTATAGAACACGGATTAAAAACTATTTCTGCAACAGGTATCATTGAGTTAACATTTCAAGATATCGGAGATTACCTACAAGTAACCATAGATGACAACGGAATTGGAAGATCTGCATCTAAAGCCATAAAACTAGGAAAAGTCCAACCGGAAAGTAAGGGAATTTCAATTATTGAGGAGAGAATAAATCACATGAAAAAAGATCATGAGAAGGTAAGTATGATAATACTGGATAAGAAAAAGAACGGCAAAAGTGAAGGAACAAGAATTGAATTGACAATCCCATATGATTAAATTGGTTTAACTAAGATTTTTACAAATGAAAATCACATATGTAATCATTGAAGATGAAGAAAGAAGCAGGAATGTATTGAAGAAAATGATCGGTAAACATTTTCCCCAAATGGTCCTTCTTGGAGTTGCTGATGCAGTAGATTCAGGTGTAAAACTGATCAAAAAAGTAAACCCTGATCTGATTTTTATGGATATCCAATTAAAAGATGGATCTGGTTTTGATATACTTACAGAACTGGGGAATATTCCTTCCAGTATTATATTCACTACTGCATATGATTCCTATGCAATAAAAGCATTTAAATTCAGTGCTCTGGATTATTTATTAAAACCCATCGAAATTAATGAGTTGCTTGAAAGCATTAACCGACTTGAAGAACAATCCAACTTAAATCAGCATCATCGTATTGACAGTCTTATTAAAAATATCAATAGAAATAGTGAATCCTCTCCTATTTTAACCATCTCAACTATGAAGAGTGTGGAATTCGTCAAGGTAAATGATATTTTGAGATGCCAGGCTGAGGGTGCATATTGTAAATTGATCATGAAAGATGGCAAGACATATATGGTAAGCAAAGTGATCAAAGAATTTGAATATTTACTTCATGACTATGGCTTTTACAGGGTACATCAATCACACCTTGTTAACATTGAAGAAATAAAGCAGTACCTAAAGTCTGATGGTGTGGTTGTTATGAATGATGGATCCCATATTGGGGTTTCAAAAAGTCGGAAAGATTCATTCCTACAATATATGGCAAAGTTGAGTTTATAAGAATCCAGGCCTTCATTCCTACCATATCCGCCTTTTAACTCTGTTCATATATTCATTTCCAAGTTTTTTCGCCACGAAACGCTCTTCATCCGTTGCCATTAAATGCATAGCTACTGCCATAATGATGACAAAACTCAATGACACCATGCTTGGAACGATGAAAAACATCCCGATGTAAGCAAACATAGTCCATTCCTACTTCAAAAGGCATGGCTATTCATTAAATAACTCTTTTAAAGGCTGACCAGTATTTCCACTAGGGAGCTGCAGGTTTAGGATCATAGCCAAGGTAGATGCGATATCAGTGATTGCTACTTTTCTGACTGAGTTGCCTTGCGGGATGCCATAACCTTTCCACACAATGGGGATATGAGTATCATAAACCCATCCTGTTCCGTGACCTGTCCCTTTAATCTGGGATACTTGGATATTGGGGTTTCCATGCTGAACGTATCCCGGATCGAATGCCAGGAGCACGTCCCCTGACCTGTCGTAATGAAAACCATTTTGCAGCATACTTCTCATACCGCTTCGATATTCATTAAAAGTCAATTGGTGGGCCGTAAGGGCCAGGTAGATACCATCCTGATCCATCATAAAATCAGCGACGGCTTGTTGTATTTCAGTCAAATCCTCTTTCTCTTCACGGATGATCTCTCTATTCAAATAAATATTGGCTCCATCAAAATTCTGGATCCATTCTTTATTCCCATATTTTTCTTTCAGGTACTTATTAAGGGCATCCTCGAAAAGTGTTATCCTGGCTATACCTGTTGGCAAATTATTAGCATCTAAATAAGAGGCCACTGGAACGACGCCATGGTCAGAAGTTAAGAACAACACATATTGATCTTCACCTATACGCTCATCTAGAAAATTGAGCAAGCGTTCAAGTTCCCGATCCAACCTCACATAAATATCTGCCACCTCTATTGATTGAGGTCCGAAACTATGTCCCGCTGCATCAGGTACTGAATAGGAAATGTTTATTAAATCTGGAATCGCATCGGCACCCAGGGTTTCCTGGGTGATCGCTTCCATTGCAAAATCCGTTAACAGGCTATTCCCTGCAGGAGAAACCCACAACATCTGATATGCTCTACTACTTCCTGCTGACAATTTCCTGTATTCATTAAATTCGTAAGGAAATGTGGGCGTCGGTTTACCGCCAAAAGTTCTTTCATAAGGAACATCATCTTCTGTACATTCAGGATATCGTTCCATAGGAAACACAGGATTCCAAACAAAATCAAGATATTTGCTGGCCTTTCCTGATTCATTAAAATCTACAACCCATTGTGGAGGGGAATCCATATAATGCGAACTGGATACAAAGTACCCATTGCTGGTCTGCCAATCATGCCAGTAAGCACCATTGGCAGTATGTCCCCCGGGAAGGATGGCTCCACGATCTTTGAAAGATACACTGATTACTTTTGATTGATAATTATAAGCCATCCTCAATTGATCTGAAATGGTTGTAGACATAATCCGATGTGGAGAAACACCTCTCATATTCACTTCCATAGAGCCTACAATCGTTGCAGTACTATCTCCAACATTACTTACGCCTCTATCCAGGTTTCTGTCAAACCAACTGTTCCCTACCATCCCGTGAACAGAAGGGGTTGTTCCTGTATATATAGAGGCATGTCCTGCTGCTGTAACGGTAGGAGAATAGTTATAATGGGCATTTTTAAAGTTATAACCCTCATTTAGCAATCGCTTGAATCCTCCTTCCCCATATTTATCCTGGTGTTTATAAAGGTGATCAAAGCGCATCTGGTCGACAACAATTCCCACCACCAATTTAGGTGAAGAAGTATTACCCTGTCCTATTGCAACTAAATGGAACAGTATCGAAATGACAATTGCCAAGAGTGTTTTCATAATAATTTGTATTAATTAATCTGGTAGAGTGATGTTAACTAAGTAAATTTCTTTTTCCCTATAGACGAACAATATAATCACTCAAATAAGTCCATCTTAAATTTCAATAATATGTTAAAATTCAAACATCAGATGTCAACGATAACAATAAAATGGAAATCAAAACAACTATCTTTTTGTTCCTCATTATTTCCAATCAGCTAAAGTGCTATATATTATGACTTTTTCTTTTTCTCCCATAAACCCTCTATAATCTTCCAGTTATTAATGGGCATCAACCGCTCAAGCCAGGAAATTATCCTTGCATCTGTCCCCACCAATACTCGAGCCTTGTTTCTTGTTATACCAGCGACAATAATCTTAGCAGCCTTAGATGGAGGCATGGTAAGCAATTTCTGCTCCTCCGCTTTTCTTTTTTTGACTTCCTCTTCTGAAACATCTTCAGGTACGATGGCCCACCTTGCAATATTGGTATTGATACCGCCGGGATGAACAACGGTTACACCCACATTTGTATCTCTTAACTCCATTCTCAATGAATTTGAAAATCCCCTTACGGCAAATTTACTCGCACAATAGGCAGTCTGCTCAGGAGGTGTAATGATGCCAAATAGACTGGATATATTCACAATCCTAGCTTCCGGCCTGGTTATAAGTTGAGGTAAACAAATCCTTGTAAGGTTGACCACCGCATTAAAGTTTACATCCATTACTTTATTGAAGGCATCTTCACTCAATTGCATAAAGTCTCCCCCAGCTGCAATCCCTGCATTATTAATAAGAATATCAAAACCACCATGTGCTTCCAAAACCTCTTGATAAAGTCTATCCAGCTCAGAACGTCGGGTGACATCAACCATATGGATTGATATCCTGATCGCTGATTTGATGATTAACCTTTCTGTTTCATTCAGATGCTCTTCGTTAATATCTGCAAGGGCCAGATGACAACCTCTAAAAGCAAGATCCTGTGCAAGAGCCCGACCAATACCACTTCCTGCCCCGGTGATTAAAACGGTTTTATTCTTAAGTTGCATACTTTTCTATTTTTGGGCCAAACTCAAGGAAGTCGTCTTCAATCTTTCCAAATCTGGTGGCCATCATATCCTTAAAATAATTTTGGTACACCCGCCATGGCCTTTTCGCACCTTGTTGTGGAAGGATGTTTTGAGCACGTTCTACATAACCTGAATTGATATTTAAAAATGGAATGACTTCCATGGATGGGTCTTTTCTGGGAATTACCGTGCGATATCCTTTTTTATCCATGTGGTTGATGAGCTTGCACATATAATTTGCCGTTAGGTCTGTCTTCAGGGTCCAGGGCGCATTGGTGTATCCAAATGCAATTGCAAAATTTGGAATTCCGCTGATCATCATCCCTTTGTATACCATCGATTCTTTAGGGTCAATGACTTTTCCATCTACTTTAATTTCTGCACCTCCAAGTATCTTGATCTTTAACCCTGTAGCGACAACAATGACATCAGCTTCCAGGCTCTCTCCTGACTGAAGCACAATACCATTTGCATCGAATTGATCAACTTGTTCTGTTATAACGGATGCCTTCCCTTCTTTTATCGTTTCAAAAAGATCTCCATCCGGTACCACACAAAGTCGTTGATCCCAGGGTTTATATTTTGGATTGAAATGTTTATCTACATCGTAACCCTCGGGTAATTGACTAGCCGCTCCTTTCATAAACAGCTTTTTCATACCACTGGGAAAAGTGCGACACAACCAAAAGATCAAGATATTCAAAATGATGTTTCTCCTTCTCGTGATTTTATAAGCCCAGGACTCAGGCATTACTTTTTTAAGGGTGAAAAAAAGATCTGAATTGTTGGGAAGGTTCATGATGTAAGTAGGTGACCGCTGTAGCATGGTTACATGAGCAGCATCATCTGACATTGCAGGAACAAGCGTTACAGCTGTTGCCCCACTCCCTATGATAACTACTTTTTCCCCTTTGTAATTATATCCCTCAGGCCAGAATTGGGGTTGAAGAATATCTCCTCTATAGTTTTCCTCTCCGTCAAATCGTGGACGATGTGCTTCTTTATAATCATAATAACCCGTGCACATATAGAGAAATCTGGCTTTAATTTGAATGCTCTTTTCTTTCGTCTTCACATCAAGTGTCCAATGTTTCTCTTCACTTGACCAATCAGCACTGACCACCTTATGGCCATAATGTATCTTCTTATCGATACCATTTTCCTGTATGACTTCGGTCAGGTATTTCCTTATGGAGGCGCCATCAGACAACGCCTTAGGTTCCTTCCATGGTTTAAATTTATAGCCAAAGGTAAACATATCAGAGTCTGAGCGAACTCCGGGGTACCGAAAGAGATCCCAGGTTCCGCCTATGCTTTCTCGCCCTTCCAGTATGATATATTCTTTATTCGGGCATTTTTCCTGGAGCCAATAGGCAGTTCCGATACCGGATATTCCGGCTCCTACAATGACTACATCTTGAATCTTTCCAGCTTCTGATTGCATAAATTAAAGATGTTGAAAGTTTATGAATTATCCTGCAATCCAAGACAAAGAATAAATTTTATTCTTCCTTATCTATAAATCACCATATGATATGATGTAGATCATTTTTATTTCAAAATAAAATGACAATAACTTTAATGTTATGAGAACAAAAACACTATTTACATTTACGATTATAATTGCTGTTTTCTTATCAGCATATGGTCAAAGTCCTGACACAATAAAAGCTTATCAGGAGTTTACTATTGAGAAAAAAGGCATTCAATTTCCAGATGGTAAAACACAGAGAGAAGCTTTAGTGTCTACTGTTACTTCAGTTCCTGAATTAGATGATTACAAAATATATGCAATATGTGATATTAAGGGTGATGTTACAGACCCAAATTATCTCGAGGCCATTCAATTTTATCAGATTGAAAACCTCTTAAGTTCACAATTTGATGATAGGGGTGATGGGCCAAGGCCCAAAGGAGACCCCATCAACAACTATTTTGAAGCCATTAAACTGCCTGACAAAGCGTCCATAGATTTGATTGATAGATTTCAAGGAGGTGACGTAATAAATGAAATCCGATTTGATATATATGGCGGGAGTGGGGTACCATCTGTTTTGTACAGGGTCACCATATATGCAGTAAGAATTGCCAGGGTTCATCATTTTATTGCTAACATACCTAATGGGACTTCCCCACTTATTAAGTTTTATGAAAAATACACATTTATGTTTGATGAAATGAGAATTGAATTTCCCGGTGATTCAGGAGAATTTGTTTCATTTCTGATTTATGGCAATGATTATTGATTACATCAAGCTGGAAACTAATTCAATACCACAATCCAAAAAGGATCAATTCTGTGATTAAGTTTTATTATCTGTTTATAAGATTGACATATTATAAATGAATTGGTCATAGGTATTATGGCTTTATTCAGTTTTATAAATCGCATGTCAATATACTTTACCTTAGGTTTTTCTCCCTTTTAATTTCACTCATTACGGATAAGATTTTGTCATTGAAATACAAAGTAAACAGCCATAATGATTACTACTATCACAATCCTACCCATTAGGGTAAAATAACCATTTTGAATATAAGTACATTTGATCAACAATTCAGAAATATGAAAGAATTAAGCCTTGCAATTATTTTATATTTTCTTCCATGGTCAATGATAATGGGACAATCCAACGAAATAAAAGTGGATGAGTCCGGTATCAATTTTGGTAATGGAGGAC
>JABDLO010000294.1 GCA_013002995.1 Saprospiraceae bacterium
CCTTCATACTCCTCAACCAATGACGGGGGAACCAGAAACATCATTTCATAAGCTTTGTTACCGCATTCAGAGCAAAATTTGTATAGCCTATCATGCAACTCTTTAGAATACTCTTTTGTTGAGATAATAACCTTTCCACCAATAAGCTCCTTCTTTGGGTCAACGGACCAGTTTATTTCCAGTTTATCAGCTAATTGATTAAGAAATTCAACCAAATTCACTTTCTGTCTTAGCCCCTTTTTCTCACGAGTCTTTTTGAAATCTATGTTGGGTTTTAATGCTCTAGTCCAGTTGCATTTATGCTGAGACCTCACAAGTTGATCAACTCCGTCTGCAATTATTACTTTTTCCTTACCGAAAATCTTAAATATTAAATACTTCTCTAATTCACTCCAATCTTGAGCCTCATCGATCATTAAGTAATCCCACCCAACTTGTTCATGTCTGGTTTGCATTAATTCACTAATTTCTTTATCTCCAATTAGTTCTAAATCCAAGTACTCTTTTAGAGTTGTTAAGTGCTTTTTGTAATTAGACACAAAGTTTTTTATGTACTTCTTACCATCCTTTCTTACTTGGATATTGGGATCGATTTCAAATCCTAAGTATAACTCGTAAAAAAATTTATGAAGAGTTCTTATACCTACCGTGTATGTGTCAACTCCATCAGGAATTTCAGCAAGTGCAAGTGTTCTGTGAATATCACTCACCAAAGCATGATTATAGGTCAAAATTAAACTTCTGGCACCTTGGTTGATAGCCAAATCACATGCAATTGTAATTAATTTAATAGTTTTTCCTGTTCCCGCTCTACCTGATATGACAATTAGTTTTTCTCCGATTGACTTAGCATAGTCTTGACCCCTTAATATTTTTTTAGTTATCATCTCCACCTTTCTTCTTGAGAGATCACCTGCGCCTTTCTTTACCCTCTCAAATAAGTCAAACATCGAATCTATTTCATTCAAATCTAATTCTTGTCTAGCTTTGAGAGCTCCAAATGTTGTATAACCTTTCAAGACTCCAGATTCCCTATTAAATGGCATATAAGGTGTACTTTGAATACATGCTAGTTGAAATAGTAATTCAACACTGAACTTGGTTGGAAGATGGTTGTGTTCACCTCTAAATTGCCCATTGTTTCCATGTAATTCTTGTATAGAATCCCAGCTAACATTCCTCATCCAAATAAAATTCTGGATGTATGGAGAAAAATTCACTCGATCTTCAAAGAATCCTTTCAGAGCATACTTTTGATTTTCGCTTTGAGTAGTAACATCTTTGAATTTTCCTCGATAAGGAACCAATAAAGTTGTACCCTTCAATAATATATCTCTGGCTGAGTGCTTTTTAGTTTCAAAAACAAAGCAAAAATTATTTATGAATACAGAACGCCTTTCAGGTGGCAAAGTCTTTACCCAAAATTTTCTATTCGATAGAGCATATTCTTTTTGTTTGTAGCCTTCCTTCTCTAATTCTTCCACCTTTCTCAATCCATCTGGAATTTGAACTTTTGCTTTAGCACTTATTCTCTTTCCGAACTTTTCGAATTTTCCTAATGCAATTAAGTCTATATCTTTTACCTCTTGTCCAAATAGAGTAGCGTTGCTTATTATTAAAATTTCGCCATTAACTTCTCCATTTTTGAATTCAGATTGAAATATTTCCTTCAGAGCTATTGCATCCTTATACTCAGGTGTTTCTTTATTACCTTTTATACTAATCTTCACGCCCATTCTTTTCACTTTAATAAGTCGGCATATTGCGACTCCTTTTTAGTCACCTATATCATTGTAATGATGGAATTTAAGATTATCGATTAATAGGACATAACCATATGCATCATTACTAGAAATCCTAAGAGTAATGTACTAAATATTTTTTTCGCCTTTTTTTCTGAGCCCAACCTGCCTTAACACAATACCCCCACTAGGTCCAGAGGTTTAAACTCCCCCGCCTCATCTTCAGAGAAAATGAAATTTTCAGGGGGAAAATTATTAATCAAATATTTTAAATCATGGTACGTATTGTAGATTATGTAGAACGCAAATCTCAGGATGGGAATTCCTTCTTTGCATTGATGCTAGAAGGTGATTTGGAAATGGTTAGAAGCAAAGAAACTGGCAACTTCTATGCAACTGCTAGAAAAGCATCTATCACTTCAACTTTTAATGAAATAACTTGCCAAGGTCTCATTGGAAATGAAATACCAGGAAAGATCCAGAAAGTAAATTGTGAACCTTATGAATACAGAATTGAAGAATCTGGAGAAGTCATTGAGCTTACTCACAAGTATGAATATCTTCCGGAAGAGCCTGAAGAGTCAAAGCTAACACCTCAAATGGAGGCTAAAATGGATCAACTCATCCACAGCGAAATATCTGAACTAGTCGTTTAACCTAAATCTAAACCGATCCCATCTTAATACAAGGTGGGGTTGGTTTTAAAAATAATTATGAAAATATCAGAAATAGAAATTGCGTACAAAAACACTCAAACTGATAGGGTCAAATTAAGAAATAGTTATGCCGTTAAACAGTTGTTAATGGATAATTGGAATATGGACACCATTGAACTTCTTGAGGAATTCAAGATCATTCTACTAAATAGAGCTCATTATGTATTGGGTATTTACCCTTTATCAAAAGGAGGCATTACTGGAACTGTTGCTGATGTTAGGCTAATTTTCTCCACAGCTTTGAAGTGCAATGCCACTTCAGTTATTCTGGCACATAACCATCCATCAGGTAATAGAAATCCAAGTGAAATTGATATCAGGTTAACGAAAAAGATTAAAAAAGCAGGGGAGTTACTAGACATAGGGATCTTAGATCACATCATTCTAACTAAAGATGATTATTACAGTTTTGCAGATTCAGCTCTTATGTAAATGCATTCATTCTCAGCTTAAAAAGAGTGAATATTAAACTGAATGATATTCAACAATATATTACATAGCTCTATTTTAATATGAAGAGAGTTGAGAATAAATGAAAAAACTGTTCAATTACTTTTAAAAAAGGATGTCTCTTCCCTTAAAAGGTATTAAAAAAGACACCTATCTCTTTTTGCATCCCAGTACATGGCCCCATAGTTCAAGGGATAGAACAAAAGTTTCCTAAACTTTAGATCCAGGTTCGAGTCCTGGTGGGGCTACTTAACTTTTATCGTCTGTGTTTTTCCTAAGTTATTTCCTGTGACCAAAAGTTGAGATCCATTTGCGAGATCAACGAGTTCAAGAGACTTAAGGTCGCCCGCAATATAAAGCCCTGACTCATGTACTTCAAGAGCATCCCACTTCCGGTCACCTTTGTTCAACAATACAACCCCAGTTCCTGCATCGGCTTGCCCCGTTTCTATTTCTGATTGGTGCATATTTCCTCCAACGATAAGGTCTATCTTTCCATCCGAATTCAAGTCTGTGCTCACAACATCATTTATAGGAGAAAGCTGACATCTTTTAGGCAACTTACTAAGCTCGAACTCCCCTGAAGCATTGCCATATAGGATCAAACTTGAGAACTCCTTTACTTTGTAATGATAAGAGTCTTCAACTAATTCTCCATAAACGGCATCAAAGTCTGCATTTGCATATTCCTCAAATGTTTCAAACTTTTCTGCTATCAATGGCATTTGCTCTGAAGAACAACTACGACCCCTTACTGGATATAGTTTGTCTCCATAATATGAAGCTAAAGCAATATCACATGTTCCACTGTTGTCAAAATCCTTACCATAAATGATAAAAGGCTTTTCTTGACTAGCTGTGTATTTATAGTTAAGCCCGAGGTTTCCGAAAACAAGGTCGTCATAGCCATCAGCATCAAGGTCTTCTTTGTATATGCAATTCCACCAACCAGTCAAAGTATCCGTCTGGTATGTGGATGTTCGATCCTGAAACATCCCTTCTTCGTTTATCCAAATACTTATTGGCATCCATTCACCAACAACCACTAGGTCCTTTTCGCCATCAAGGTTTACATCATGCCAAATTGCATCTGTTACCATACCGATATTCTTTAAGCCAGGTGCCACTTCATCGATCACTTCTTTAAAATTCCCAGAACCATCATTCAAGAAAATAGCACTAGTACCAGGCTCTGGATATCTTTTAGGAGAAAGTCTACCACCAATAAATAGATCCAGATCACCATCTTTGTCTATATCCTCAACTTTAACACATGAACTTGCGTGTCTCCAGGTAGGTATCGCAGCTGAAGATCGCTTGAAACTGCCACTTCCATCATTCAAATACAAGCGAGGTTGAAATAATGGGCTATCCTTATCAAATTCATAGGATCCACTAGCAACCAAGAGATCAAGGTCGTTGTCACTATCTGCATCAAAAAATGAGCTGTGCATATCCTCATATCCTTTGTCTTTTTCAAACGCCACATCTTTAACAGCTTCAAAATTTCCATTAGGCAATTGAACGAATAACCCTGCTGCTTGTCCTTTTGGCGCACCAATAAAAAGGTCTTCGCGTCCATCACCGTTCACATCTCCTTTTGATATATGAGGTCCCAATTCAGAAAGTTTATGAGGCAATAGAACTTGATCTTGGTAATCGTGATAATCGATCTCCCTTTGATCAAAATCTATCCCTGAGATCTCAGTTGGAATTTCTTCCACGATCTTTTCTTCTTGTAGAGGAGTAAATCTATCTTTTGCATTTTCAAAAGACACTTCAAGAGTAGTATTTGGTTCAATATTCTCAAAAATTTGAGCCTCACCTGTTGGCCATATCACAGTGAGTTTATCAATGCCTTGAGCAGTCCCTAATCCAAAATGGATGAACGGTTCTGAAAATGACTGATACCCCCTTGAGGACAACAACTCCCGATATTGTTTTTTACCTTCATATTCGATTATTGCCTTCGCTCCATATGGCTGGCACTTCATATTGTGCATGAATCTTACACGCAAAAAATTATTCTTCCTGTCAGCATTATTTAAATATAAAGATGAAGTCTGCCCTAAATTGTTAACCACAAGGTCCAGATCACCGTCATTGTCTAGATCGCCATATGCGGCTCCAGTAGATATTGTAAGCTCATCTAACCCAGAGCTAGCAGCAACATTATTAAAATCGAATTCCCCATTATTCTTGAAAAAATAATTTTGAAGCCTTGTTTGAGTACAATTCCTAGCATATTCTGATGCTGTCCTATTTCTTTTATCCATATCCTGAGGAGAAATTGACATCATTACTTTATCGAATTCACTTTTCCTATCTCTTTCATAGATATTCCTATAATAGCCATTTGCAATAAAAAGATCTTGCCTTCCATCATTATTGGCATCCATGAACAAAGTGGACCAACTCCAATCTGTTTTATGAATCCCTGATATCTGACCTATATCGCTGAACGTATTGTTACCATTGTTCAAGTGCAAATAATTTCGCATTTGATAATATTTGTATTTCAACGAGTCTGTAATGAATTCGAACCTTTTTACAGTTTGCATAGACATGCTGGATTTTTCTCTATAATGATCTTCACTTAACATTTCAGCAACTATGATCTCTGGGTAAGGGTCAGCATTGAGATCTCCGGCATCCAAGCCCATGGAGCTTCGCGTATGACTTTTCATTGCGCTATTAATTATGTTAGTAAAAGTACCATCGCCATTATTGTGGAATATAATATCGGGCTCATCGTGATCCACAGAAATATAGATGTCCGACCACCCATCATTGTCAAGATCAGATGTTATGACTCCTAAAGAAAATCCATAAGATAAAACTCCTGAAGACTCTGTTACATCAGTGAACGTACCGTCCCCTTCATTTCTGAATAACTTACTTGATAACTCTTTAGGTGGGTTTTGGAAGTATTCGTAATGCTTTTTGAAACTTATCAATCTAAATCGAGGGTGATTCGCAACAATAATGTCCATATCCCCATCATGGTCATAGTCAAAGAAAGAAGCTGCTATACTTAGATTGGGGTCATTCAATCCATACTTTCTTGCTTGTTCTTTGAATCCTCCCTTTTTATCGTTTATAAAAAGTAAATTCATTCTCTGTTCTGCTTGGTCTTCATATGAACGACAAACATATATGTCTAACCATCCGTCATTGTTGACATCTGCCATAGTGGCTCCGGTGCACCAACCATTGGTTTTAACGCCTGCTCTTGTTGATACATCCTTGAACTTCATGTTTCCTTGATTCAGATACAATCTTGAGGATGTCATGTTACCCGTCATATAAATATCTTGAAGGCCGTCATTATTCACATCTCCAATAGCTACACCTCCTCCATTATAGGCATTGATGTAGTTGAATGGATTCTTCAAGGTGTTTTCATCCAAAAGATTTTTGAAATTAAATCCTGAAATATCGTTTTCAACTTTGGTAAATGATATTGGCTCTAAATACGCATCATGCTCTTTCAAAGAGGACTCAGAACATGAGAGCAAAAAACTTAGAAAAGTCAAAAAGAAAGTATGTTTAACGGGTTTCATGAATGTAACTTTAGCACTTACAAATATGCAAGTTAAAAAGTGGTTCTCAGGACGTCAATTCAGATCTTTTCTGACCCCTCATAGTTTAAAAGTACCACGTAGATGACTCTTAGTCATTAAGATAATTTAAAGCAAAGGGGTTCAAATGGCAACAATTAGGATCTAAATAGCCTCGGAATGTGGATGATACAAAGAAATGTCACCATTAATTAACAGCTATTTCATGCCAATTATCGATCAATTAATTATCCATTTAAAAAATCATTGACATTCACATCGAAATTTAAAAGTGTCATAACTACACTGTCGAGTTTTTTAAAATATTACTTATGAGAAGATCGCATGCGGGAATCAAAGAAAGGAGAGCTTCGGCTCTCCTTGATTGTTCAAGAGTTACGTCTTTTTCTTTCCTTTAGTATCAGTGATAATTCTCGCCCTGTTTGACCTTCTACCGAAGTGTTTTCACGAGCCCTTCTTATGAGATAAGGAACTACTTCCTTGACTGGACCATAAGGAACATATTTCGCCACATTATACCCTGCATTGGATAAATTGAAGGAGATATGATCGCTCATTCCAAAGAGCTGTGCAAAATAGATCGTAGGGTGGTTCACGGAAATGTTGTTCTTCTCCATGAGATCTGTCAACAAGAGAGCACTCTCTTCATTGTGGCTCCCTGATACAAGAGCTATTGTATCATTGTGCTCTATACAATATCGTATTGCTTCATTAAAGTCTCTGTCACATGCCGCTTTATCGGGTTGAATAGGCGAAGGATATCCCATTTCTTCTGCCCTTTCCCTTTCCTTTTCCATATATGCTCCTCTCACGAGTTTTATAGCATACTTGAATCCATGTTCCAAAGCAATTTGATGGCTTTGCTTCAAGTATTCCAGACGGTCGTGTCGGTATAATTGAATGGTATTGTAAATGATCGCTTTCTCTTTGTTGAACTCCTGCATGGTTTTCATTGCCAGGCGATCGATCACATCTTGGATCCAACTTTCTTCCGCATCTATTAAAAGAGGTTTTTGTACTTCATTCGCTCGTTCACAAATGCGTGATACACGATCTTTCAACTTTGCCATTTCGGCCTTTTCATCAGGGTCTAGTTTCTCTTGGCGGTCGTTTATGCGTTCCAGCAATTTGTTGCTAGCAAGGCCCGAAACCTTGAACACGCAAAATGGTATATGTGGATTGCCTTCAGCGACATTCAATGTCTGGATGATCTCTTGAGTAACAGCTTCAAATGCCTCCTCTTCTTCTTTTCCTTCTACTGAATAATCCAATATTGTCCCGATGCCATATTCGTCTAGCACTTTCGTGGCAACGGCTGCCTCTTCAATGCTTTCTCCTCCTACAAATTGTTTGAATATGGTCGGACGCAATGCCCATTTAACCGGCAACTTTATGGCCATGGCAAACTTTAACAAGGCTGCTCCTAAATTCACCAACCAAGGCATTCCTATCATTCTAAATAGCCAATAAGCCTTCAAAAGATCTCTATCTGATCTGCTTTTAAATGCGATGTCAGTATTTTCAAAAGAGGGTTGAGACATAAAGAGCCAAATATAGAATTTGGATTTTGTTTAAGCTCTGATCAGGGTTTCATTTCGATAATATCTCCAAATGCTCCTGAAGGTCTATTCACATTTATGAGCGAAGAAATTGTAGGAACAATGTCTGTAATATTCACTTTTTTCCAACTCTCTCCATTGGGTATGTTCCATCCCATCCACAACAAAGGAACATGAGTATCATAGGTATATCCAGATCCGTGGGTAGTCCCCAGTACTCTTCCGGAAAAATAGTGTGGCTTCAATAAGTAGACCAGGTCGCCACCCCATTTCTGGTTAAAACCTTTCTGAACTCGTTCTCCCATGTCTTCAGTCATCTGACCTGTCATTAATGAATAAGAAGTGTACACTTTTTCAATATTTGGAAGTGCCAAAAGCAGCTTCATTGCATGATCCTGAGCATCTCGTAATTTGATCTTGGCTTGAACAATGGATGAATGGTTAAGGAATATCTGATTTGAACCGATGTATTCAACCCAATCACTGTTTCCCCAGGACATGTCTATCAAAGAATCCAACTCCTCTTTAATTTGGTCTCTATCTATGGTCCCTCCGGGAATAGAATGCGCATTGAGAAAACCAGGATTATAAGCTGCGCCATGATCGGCAGTTAGAAATGCCAAATACTCTCCCTTACCTACTTTTTCATCAAGTGCATTGAACAACCTTGCCAGATCGCGATCCAATCTGTAATATGAATCTTCCAACTCCATTGCCTCAGTTCCATATTGATGTCCTATGTAATCTGAAGATGAGAACGAAACACTTAACATGTCGGTAAATTCATCTTGCCCCAGTGATTCTGCCCCTATAGCTTCTACAACTATATCTACTAAAAGAGAATTTCCAAATGGTGTTTCCTTGATCAAGTCGTAATTTCTAGATAGCTCCAAAACCTGCGAAAGATCATACGGAAATTTTGGTGCTTTTGCATTGCCCAGTCTGCCTTCATAATTGTTGTTCTCATCAGAGAAACGATACTTATCCGCAGGCAATAAAGGTTCCCATTTTCCTTCCAAATATTTCTTCACATTTCCTTTTGCGTTGAATTTCTCAACCCATTTTGGAAGTTCTTTCATGTAAAAAGTACTGGTCATGAAATTCAGACCTGTTAACCAATAGGCCTGACC
>JABDLO010000299.1 GCA_013002995.1 Saprospiraceae bacterium
CATCAATCCATTATCGAAAAGTAAAATGTTCCCATTATCAAGAAAAGTAGCTGAATGCTGACCGGTAGGCCATTCAAAATCATCTACACCTGATGTACCTTGCTGGACAGAGGATGGATATGCATTACCTTGAGCATCTACTGCTGTTAATAAATATGGTTTCAAGTCCATTCCATTCCCATCAAATCCTGCTCTGTTCCATCCCTTGTGAGGAGCAAGGATGTATTTCAGATTATTATTGGCATCCACTTTTAACACCCCCTGGTTTCTTCCTGAGATCAATAAGCTTCCATCTTTTTCATCAACATCTACAGAATTGATATGATACCAGTCTGAATTGAAATCCAGTGAATAGTCAGCTGGATAAACCGTACGATCCACATCGAGCACCTTTCTCAGGTCCCATTCTTTCACTCCCTTATTCTGTCTTCTATCCCACTCGACCACAAAATCAAATCTCGAATTAAACCTACCCTGCGGTCGTACAATAAATGCATCCTTTTTAGATCCTCCCATTAGGATATTTCCATTTTCCAATTCCATCAGGTCATGGTCACCTGCATAGTTCCACATCTGCTCTTTGGAAACAACCTTTCCGAGATCATTGACCTCATACATATCAATCCAACTCAGGTACAGCCAGTTTCCATTTTTCAACCTGTAAGAAGTATAAGTGATCTGACCGAATGAGCTCATATCCATCATCCATCTGATATCGCCATTATCATCATACATCAGCGTAAATGTTAAGAACTTGCCATTGTTTGCAATTAATTGTTCTACCAGGTGAAAGCCGTCTTCCATCCTACTCCGGTCCGCTTTTACAACTTCAATATCTGGAATGAACTCCGGTAATGGATCAGTAGTAATTATAAGTGTATCCACATAGATTTCAGTTTCTGAAACCTTGTATTCAATAGATACTTTATTTTCCGTATCAGGATACAATCCTACAATGGGTATGTTATGATTATATGCAGAGGTTGAAAAATTATGAGATACAGGAATTGAACCCAGCACAGTGTAACTTGTCGTACCTTTTTTATCTGAAATAAGTGAAACTTCAGCAGTCAGTGGTGATTTATCATAAGGATTAACTTTAACAGACAATTCTCCTTTGAGGACATTATCCAAAGGTTGAACACCTTTCTTACAAGAAGTTAAAAAAAGCATTAACCAGGCACATGCGAACAAACTAATTCTTCTATAATTCATACTCCAACTTTAAACTGGATTGCAAATTTGATGAATTGCATTGAATATTCCTGTCGTATTAACTAACTAAATGTAAATCAAATGACTAAATAGTTTTTTAACTCATCTATAAGATTGAGTGATTGAACTTTTTATCACCTATTATTATTTGTTATAATGTGTAGATGATAGAATTTATGTATATTATACTACACAAATAACAATTTAATAATCGTTGAATACCTTGAGTCAGCAAAATAAATGCAATTGGTAAGGTTTTTGACTCTTAAATTATAGTCCCAACATTACGAGTATTTTGAAAAATTTAATACACACCAACCTTACACCATTGTGGGCATTATTATGTTCACTCGTTCCCTTTATCGGCATATCACAATCTGATTGTGCCCAGGATAATAAAAGTCCTTTCTGCATGGTAAAGAGTTATTCCATCAATGGAATCGATTCTATAGGGGGAGCAGAAATATTTTTTCCACGAATTGCATATGATGCCTGCTCAGAAGTAAAAATAATCGACTACTACCTGGTCCGAGAAGAAAGGAAGGTGGAACCCGGAGAATTCCTAGCATGTGGTGAACACCTTATGCAGACCTTTGTCATTGACTCCAGTGGTAATTATTCTGTATGTGAATTCACTCTGGAGATCAAGTGTAATAATCGGACTGAGGTAAAAAGCAGCGTCAAGGAAAAGGTAAAAAAGCAATCAGAAAGCTACAAAATAGGTAAGCTTTCTAAAACATGGGAATCCGGCAATCAAGGTCCAGGAACAATTTCTAATACCCCTGGTGATCCAGGTGGAAAATCATATGGTATATACCAGATTTCTTCCAGGCAAGACTACCTTTCTGATTTCTTAAATAATGAGGGAATCAAGTTTCACAGTTTCTTTCATGGGCTTCCGATTGCAAGCAAAGATTTCGATAGTGCATGGAAGTCTGTTGCAGCTGTTTATCCTAAGGAGTTTGCAGAACTTCAACACAACTTCATTGAAAGGACCCATTACGAAATCTTTATTGAAAGAATCGATCCTAAGCTGAAGTTTGAAATTGAAAATTATTCTCCCGTGCTACAGGATGTACTTTGGTCCACCGTGGTTCAGCATGGTCCATACAGTAACATCTTCAACTATGCACTTGCAGGAATGAACACTGAAGTGATCAGTGAAGAAAGTATTATCAATCTCATCTACGAAGAACGCGGCAAGCAAGAGCAAGGACAACTCATATATTTCCCGAGTGTCAGTTCTGCCTGGAAGAAAGGGCTTATAAACCGGTTCGATGAAGAACGGGTCGAAGCCCTAAAACAATTAAAAACCTACAAATATTGATTGAGATCAGTTACTGATCTCCACCACCTCAATATCAAACACCAATTCTTTTCCTGCTAGAGGGTGATTGGCATCTACAGTGATGTGAGTATCCGATACTTTTGTAACTTTTACTCTAGTCTGTTGTCCATCCGGCGCGGTGGCATATAGATCCTGGCCTACACTTACTTCCATTCCTTCAGGAAGGTGTTTCTTTTCAACATCAGATATTAATTGATCGAAAACTGGTCCGTAAGCTTGTTCAGGAGCAAGGTTTATTGTCTTTTTCTCATTCAATGACATTCCTTCAACTGCCAGGTCAAAACCCTGGATCATCTGACCGGCTC
>JABDLO010000306.1 GCA_013002995.1 Saprospiraceae bacterium
ATAATGATCTGTGCAATTATTCCTATTTTAATCACATGGAATATATAGTTATTGCACTGGTTGCCATTTTTGCATCGACCTTAACCTTTTTCTCTGGATTTGGATTGGGTACATTATTGTTGCCGGCATTTGCTTTATTCTTTCCTGTGGAAGTGGCTGTTGCTCTTACTGGGGTGGTACATCTACTTAATAATCTATTCAAGATGGCACTGGTCGGTAAGCATGCAGATCGGGGTGTGGTATTAAGATTTGGTATTCCTGCCATTTTCTTTGCCATATTGGGTGCGTGGCTGTTGATTCAATTTGCTTCAGATAGTGAATGGATTACTTATAGTATAGGAAGCAAATCTTTTACCATTACACCTGTGGGTGTAGTGATTGCTGCATTGATGATTGCCTTTGCCATATTTGAGGCCATACCTTATTTCAAGAGGTTGGAATTTGACAGGAATAAATTGCCGCTGGGTGGAATGTTGAGCGGATTCTTTGGCGGATTGTCGGGTCACCAGGGAGCATTACGGAGTGCTTTTCTGATCAAGTGTGGATTGACAAAAGAAGCTTTTATTGCAACGGGAGTGATGATAGCATCGGTCATTGATATTTCAAGGATCTCAGTTTACTTCACCCGCTTTTCTGATATTGGTATGGAAGAAAACCTGGGCCTGTTAACTGTAGCAGTTTTCGCAGCTTTTATTGGAGCCATTTTGGGCAAAAAGCTATTGACCAAGATCACCATTGAGCTGGTGCATCATGTGGTGATTGTGATGATCATTGTACTTGGAGTATTGATTGGGCTGGGGATTATTTAAAATCCTCACCCAGTTAAATCATCGCTATTATTATTTCTTCAACAACTTTTCCAACTTCGCTAATCTTATTTCTAATTGTTTTACTTGTTTTATTAGTTTTTTTATCTCCAATTGCTGTTCATAATTAGCCTTATAATTAAAGCTGGCAATCTCATCTGTGAGAAGGGAATTCTTATCAGCTAGGCCTGGGGGCATAGAACCAGGATCCAATTCGACATCTCCTCTATCGGTGAGATAGTCAAAAGAGCCGGGCTTTTTAGGCAAAGGAGGAAATTCAATTAATTCATTTGTTAATACCCTGCCATCAAATGCTGAGGTGCCCATATTGTGTAAGTCATCATAGTAAATATCATCCCATGCAGTACTATCTGTTCCGAGGTCAACATTTCTGTGATAACGAGGAACAATGTTTCCCCTCACTAGAAGCCCATTTTCCGGACCGACTACATTGGTACCCATGGATATACTACCATTGCTCGCCCATACCCGCAGCTTGGTAGCACTACCTATACGTACCCTAAGTGGATCTTCTGTGGTTCCTGATGAATGAATTTCAAGAGTTGCTTCAGGACTTATATCACCTATCCCTACTTTTCCACCCATGATGGCCATGGTGTTTGATTGAGAAACATTTGTTCCCGTTTGGTCATCTAAGGCTATTGCTATAGTTCTGGATCCAGAAGCTTCAATTCCGAAACCAATTGCAGTTGAATTTTGACCAGTAGCAGTGGTTTCATATCCCAGAGCAATTGAACTTCCTCCAATTGTAGTTGTGTTATAACCCATGGCAAATGAATTAGGTCCAAATGCAAAAGTAGAATTTCCCATTGCAACTGAACCCCAACCTTTTGCTCTCGTATTATTACCTGTTGCAAACGAATATTTTCCAATTTCAGAGGAGTTCCACTGCAATGCGTCAACTATTCCGGCTCTGAAGGCAGCCTTTTTAGGATACCACATCATTCTTGTGCCAGCACCTTCTTTAGGAATCTCTCCACTTTCGTAAGTCCCTTCAAATAATACTCCGTCTTCTCCAGATACATGTAAATCACCTGAAGGAGAAACGATTCCAACACCCATTTTCCCCATTGTATCAACTACCACTTTTGAATCCTCGTTGTACCCAAGGAATAACCGTTTATTGTTACCAATGGTCATATCCCACTTGTCCGTTGTCGCTGAGTTTTCTAAAGCAAAATGAGGATCTGCCCAGGTTGTTCCCCCCATCTTAACCACCAGGTTTTCACCAGGAGAAGTTGTATTAATCCCTACTTTTCCACCCATAATGGCCATAGTATTTGCTTGGGAGACAATAGTCGCTGTCTGGTTGCTTAATCCTATGGCAAATGCGTAATCTCCTTCAGCTTCAATACCGACACCCATTGATATAGAGTTATTACCACTGGAAATGGTATTTCTGCCTATTGCAGTAGAAAAATTTCCACTTGCATTCGTTCCTGTACCAAAGGCTGTCGCCCAATTTCCAGTTGCTGACACATCTTGTCCTATGGCAAATGCTGGGTGACCTATTGCTTCGGCACGTAAGCCTATAGCAACAGATCCATTTCCGAATGCACTATTATACCCTCCGATTGCTGTTGAATAAAAGCCTCCCCCGGCATTATTACCTACTCCTCCTACAAAAGAAAAATTACCTGATGCAATATTATTATCTCCAGCGGCAAACGAACCAAAACCAATATTTGTATCATCCCATTGGGTTCCATCAACAGAACCTACTCTAAATGCAGAATTTTTAGGATACCACATCATTCTCGCTCCTGCACCTGTGGCTGGAATCGTTCCACTGCCATAAGTTCCTTTAAACACCACTCCATCAATCCCATTCACCTCCAGATCCGCAGTAGGCGACATCTCACCAATCCCCACCTTGCCATCATTGTAATACACATGGCTTCCATTCTTATTCCACATATGACTCAAGGGTGAGTCTCCCCAGTGCAGGCTTCCACCCACATTGTAGAGCTTATCGGTGGTTATGGAAGGAACAACTCCAGGCTTGAGTTTTAAAGATCCAGTCGTTCCTTCATCGGCTATATAAACCAGGGTATCGCCACCGGTATTTTGAAACAACACCCCTTGAGAAAAGAGCCAATGAGGAGTGAGAAATAAAACAAGGAATAAAATGGTATAACATGAAAAGTGTCGTTGCCTTTTACGATTAATCATGATGGATTCGTTTTGGAATGAACCAATTAATTAAGGAAAAAGCGAACTCAATAAAGATACAGTTTTTTAAGGGTTCTCTCAAGTATACTGTCCTGGTATCCCTCAAATAGAAATAAAAAAATATGAATTAAATATGGCTATATGTATGTGTATTTCAATTGCATCTGAATGTAAAAAAATTACCATATATAATTGATAATCTTAAGTTTGCAATTATTTTTTAGCTTTAGTATGTGTTACAAGGATTTACTCCCTTGAACTATTACACTTTAATAACCAAAACAGTCAATCCCAAGCAGTCCTCATTCAGAAGATTTCTTCTAGGAATCGTTTTTATTTTTTCTGTTGTTTTATCGTCTCAGGCGGCAGTATTTACGGTTACATCAACTGCTGATAGCGGTCCTAATACTTTGAGACAAGCGATTCTAGATGCACAAGGTGGTGCCTTCTTTTTGACCAGGGACACCATTGTTTTTAATTTGCCTCCAGCATCGACCATTACCCTTTTATCACCTTTAAATATTGACAATTGTTGTGCTCCCGGATATACAGTGATCATTGGTCCTGGTGCTGATGATCTTACCATTGATGGAAATGGCATGGTGAATCTATTTACAATAAAGAATGGGGATCTGTATAATATGACATTGACCAATGGATTCTCTAATTCAGTTCCTGCAGCTGTCAATGTTGTAGGTGGTGGTAGCACCATTCTTTCTGGACTTAGAGTCAACAACATGACAGGGTCAATGGGTGCTGTTCATATGAATTCATTCAACGCTACATTAGATATTTACAATTGTATTATCAGTGGAAATCAAGGTGCTAATAATGGCTGTGGAATAAAGCATAACACCAATGGCACCGTAAATATTATCAATTCTACCATTGCTTTTAATGAAGCCTTGTTTAATTCCGGAGGAATAAATAATAATAGTGGGGGTCCGATGACCATTCGAAATAGTATTGTTGCTATGAATACTGCACAATTTGGAAATGTTGATGTTCAGGATTTAAGTAATGCAATCACCTTCGGTACCAACCTTATAGGTGATGTTGCAGGCACAAATTTAGTTGCTGATGGCGTCCTCCTTGGATCAACAGGAATGGAAGTCGATCCTTTATTTGTAATGGACGCTTTGGCACCACCGACAGCTACCGGAGATTTTCATCTACAACCTATCTCTCCAGCATTAAACATGGGAGTCAATGGCGACATTCCTCCCGCTCCATTTGATATGACAGATCTAGAAGGAAATACCAGGATAGCAGAAACAACTGTGGACCTAGGCGCCTATGAAAGTTTGCCTCCTCCTATGGTGACAGTTGCTAAAACCGATACAGAATTAATAGGAAATATGGATGGAGTTGCCGATCAGGGCGAGACTTTCAGATATACAGTAACCATAAGCAATGCAGCCATGGTGCAAGATGCGTTGATGACTGTTTTTACTTCAGGCGTAGATCTTAATACATCCTTGGTAGTAGGATCCGTAACAACAACTCAAGGTACGGTGACAACAGGAAATACTGGCGGCGATACTTCAGTAGGAGTTGATGTAGGAACTGTAGCTTCAGGAGGTTCAGTAACCATAACTTTTGATGTTACCATCGATATACAATCTCCGGCTACTGAAATATCATGCCAGGGATCTGTTACAGGTGATAATTTTACAGCACTTAATACAGATGATCCGGATACTCCCACACCTGATGATGCAACCATTACAATGATCACCCCTCCCGATGTTTCTTTTACAAAAACAGCCATGCACATTGATGGAAATGGCAATAATATAGTAGATCACGGAGAAATAGTAAGATATACTTTAATGGTATCCAATGCTGCTAATGTAAGCACCGCACTTGGAGTCATGGTTGATTCCGGTGTTGACCCCAATGCAGAACTTGTAGTAGGATCTGTAACTACAGATCAGGGATCTGTCACCACCGGGAATACTGCAGGCGACACAGATGTTTCTGTTGATGTAGGTGATATCAATGCAGGTTCCACAGTGACCATTATGTTTGATTTTGAGGTTACATTTGGAGCACAAGGAGGTACTATTGTGTGCCAGGCTACGGCATCAGGTACCAACTTCATGGATGTGCTTTCTGATGATCCGGCAGAACCTGGAGATGCTGACCCCACGATAACAGCCATTCCTACCATGGGTGAATGGGGAATTATTTGCCTGTCATTATTAATGCTGATCGGTGGGATACAGGCATTTAGAACCAAGGAAAAATTAGCTTTTTAAGCATCTATGTAAAACTTTACTAAGAAGAGGTCTCATTGAGGTTTCTTTTTTTATGAAACAAATATGTTAAAATACGTCAACTCTTTTTTTGATCTTAATCTGAATAAATCTTATAATATGTGAAAGACTCCAACTATGTTGTTAAATTCACACATTACAATTTAATCCCCAAAAGAGTATGAAAAACTTGAGCAGTCATTTTTTAAAGTCCATCGAAAGAAAGTCTTACACATTCAATAAAATCAATTCACTTTTTTCTTTACTATTTCTGACATTGGTTTTAAGTCTTACACTTCCTCTCGCAGCAAGTGCATCTGAAGAAAATTTGCCACCCGCCACCTTGGTTTTTGATGATATGGAACACGGCAATCCTTTCGGTAATGGTTGGTTTACATTTGGAGGAAGTGTTGGAGGAGGAGGAATAGGTCCAAATGTTCAGGTTCCACCTATGGACGGAGGTGTTTTCTCTTTAGAGACAGGTTGGGGTTCCGGGGGTGTGCCTGGCTTTTTTGGAGGGTTTGGAAGAACCAATCTGTTAGACCTTTTAGGTATGACCCATTTTAATTTTTGGATCAATCCTGATGGAGTCGATGGTTTAGGAAGAAATCAAGATTATACCATTGAGATTAATCTACAGGAAGATGATAATGGAGATGATGCAATTCCCTTTCCTCCTGATGGAAATGATGATGAATTTCAATACAATCTAGTCATAAGCCCTACAGGCCCGGGCGCCATCGCAGGAGGTGGATGGCAGTTGGTTTCAATACCCTTGGCTGATTTTTTTGATGATAATTCATTTCTCTTTGGCGGAAACGGAGTATTGGATGCAGTAAGTACCGGAAATGGAGGCAATGGTCAATTAATTAATGTTGTATTTGCAATTATAAGTAATAATGGAGCCGATGTTACTTTCCGCACTGATTATTGGTTTTTTTCTAATTTTGATCCGACATTACCTCCTCCAGATGTTGTAGCCACAAAAACCGATGTTGAACTAATAGGTAATCTTGATGGTATTGCTGATCAAGGGGAAACATACCAATACACTGTAACCATAAGCAATGCTGACATGGTACAGGGTGCCATGGATGTCGTTTTTGCCTCTGGAGTTGATCCTAATTCAACTTTGGTAGTAGGATCTGTAACGACATCTCAAGGAAGTGTGACAACTGGTAATACTACAGGTGACGCTACTGTAGCTGTGGATATAGGAACATTGGCTTCAAATGGATCTATCACTATTACTTATGATGTATTGGTAGACATTCAGAATCCGGGAACTGAACTCACTTGTCAGGGTAGTGTAACCGGCTCTAATTTTAGTACTGTCAATACAGATGATCCGGATACTCCTGCGCCTGATGATGCCACACTTACACCACTTACTCCTCCTGATGTGTCATTCACTAAGACAGCCATGCATATTGATGGTAATGGAGATGGTATCGTCAATGCCGGTGAAGTTATACAATTCACGCTTATTGTTTCTAATGCTCCTAATGTAAGTACTGCACTTGGAGTTAATGTAGTTACACCCGTTGATCCTAATACTGTTGTGAATGGCTGGTCAACCACCCAGGGAACAGGCATGGCAGGAATGTCAGATATCACTTTCAATTTGGGTGATATAAATTCTGGGTCTTCTGCAACAATGGTGATTGATTTTGGGGTAACCTTTGGAGGGACAGGTGGTTCAATTGTGTGCCAGGCTACTGCATCAGGATCCAATTTTCCGGATGTTCTGTCAGATGATCCAGCAATACCGGGTGATACAGATCCAACAATTATTGGAATACCTACTTTGAGTCATTGGGGCATCATCTGCCTATCAATTTTGTTGATGATTGGTGGATTATTAGCATTTAAAAGAAGAGAAAAATACGCTTTCTAAAAAAGAGAATCAAAAATATCTAATTAGGAGATCTTATTGAGGTCTCATTGAGGTCTCCTTTTATGTTTAAGGATTCGCATCGGAAGGTAATAAGCCTTATTTGATAAAGTTTACATTTATTGATAGCAATTTTTCAAAGATTTCCTAGACATAGATTTTTTACACTTTGGTTATTGTATTAAACCCAAACAAAGAAGAATAAACAATAATTGAAATACCGACTTCGATTAAATTAAAAGCGCAAGTCTTTTTTATTTCAACTTTATATTCTTGTAATCTTGTAATAAGATATGAAAAATATGTAATTTTATTATTTAAAAGAAATACTACACATTAAACAAAATTTAATCCCGATGAAAAACTTACTTACACTTTTAATAGCTATCCTATTTGCTAGTATTGACATTTCAGCTCAATATGCTGAATCATGGACTGACTATATGGATGGCATGCCTATGCCTCCAGGACAGGAAATAGGAAACAGTCGTGACATCAACAATAATAGGTCTGCAACTTATTACACTGATCGTACGATGTTCCAGGCTGCTAATCCAGGATTTCCATTAGAAGATTTTGAAGCTGGAGCAGTTCTTCCTTTTCAAGTAACAGGATGTGATGAACCTATGAATGATGCCTCTTCTGATGCATGTTTCACTCCTGGTGGTTTAATCCCAGGATTTTCATTATCTACATTTGAAGGGATCAGGGCTGGTTGTCCTGCAAATTGTCCGCTGGTTATTCTTGGTGATGGATTAATCGGGAACGCTGACATTGTAGTAGGACCTAACTTTTTTGGGGATACTTATCTCATCACATTCAGTCCCCCGGTTTCAGCTGCGGGAATGGATTTGCATGTTCCGGCTGCAGAAACATTTGATATTGTAATCACTGATGGTAATGGAATGACCACCATGACAACAGCCTCAGCGACTCCTGCAGGAACATTTTGGGGCGTTGAATGTCCAGAATTAATTGCCTCTATACAACTTATTTCTCCTGCCGGAGCCGGTGAATTAATCGATAACCTTGAATTTGGTATAAAT
>JABDLO010000370.1 GCA_013002995.1 Saprospiraceae bacterium
CTCCTCAAGTTTATGCTTCTTTATTAGTAGTGTACTTATCCCCTTATCGGCATGTTTTGATTCAAGGTACTTATGAATTCTGGGTTTACGCAAATCCAGATCAAGTACCACTACTTTCTGGTCTGACATTGCTATTACACTTCCAAGATTCAGTGAGACGAATGTTTTACCTTCTCCACTAACCGTGGAGGATATTGAAAGAACGCGTTTCTTAATATCCGGAAGAATAAACTCGATATTGGTCCTGATCGAGCGGAATGCTTCACTGGGAGCTGACTTTGGCTTGTCTACAACAAAAATACCTTTTTCATCTCTCACTGCACTATGATAGGGAAGAGAGCCAAGAATGGGGGCAGATGTGAGACCTTCTACCTCCTGTACACTGGCAATTTTGGTATTTATAAGATAACTGAATCCAAGAAATAGTAAGGATAAAATGAATCCAGCTACAGCACCTGTACCATGCACAAGCAAAATGTTGGGTGAAATAGGGTTGTTGGGCAGACTTGCAGATGATAATATTTTAAAATCTGGAATTGTTCCCGCTCTGGCTATTTCAAACTCATTCCTGCTTTGCATTAGAGACAGATACATTTCCTCATAAAGGGCATAGTACCTTTTGGCCTTATTATATTCTGTTCCCTTTGATGGAAGTAATGTCAAACGATCATCTAGCTCTTTTTTCTTCTTATTTACCTCTGAAAGCCTCTCATATAAGTTCAATTTATATTGGTTGAGACCAGTAACAAGGTTTCCCCTGACCATATCCAGTTCCTGAGTTTTTCTTTCGAATGCAAAGGTGTTTTCCTTATATGATAGGCCGAGTTGTTTATGCTCAAAGAATAGCTTGTCAAGCTCTTCAATTTCATTGACAAGATGAGGTGGAATAATGTTTCTCTTGATATTAATATCATCAAGATCTTCAGTAATAATCTGCTCTGAGATACCCTCAACATGCTCAATTCGCGAGCGTATCTCAAATCGTTGGGAATCCAGCGAATTCATGAAGCTCAAGGTAGATTTTACATCTGCATCAAGATCTACTGTTTTGTTGTCTATGGTGAAGTTTTCAAAATAACTCTCGAAATCTTCAAGGGTCTGTTCAATATCTCTTAACTGCTCATCCAGATATATGATTTTATTGGCATTAGCCTGATTTTTTTCCTGGTTGGTATATTTCAGATATAAGGTATCGATAGCATTTACCAGATCATGAGCCTTGTACTTATTATAGTCTCTAAAGGTTATTCGGATACTATTTGCATTAAGGTTTAGAGGCTCAACAGTGATATTATCTTCCAGGTATTTTACCAGGGTTTCATGATTATTGATTATGAAATAAAACTGCTCATCCAAAAGATCCTCATTGAAGTATTGTGTCTTATTTAGAACCATCTTATAACTACCTGTTTTGATGGTATCTCCAAAAGCAAAATTCTGCTTTTGATTTCCATCAATGGATTCGACCGAAAAATTAAATTCCTGATCGTTTGTTAAGGATAAGTCAAATGGAGTATTATAATACAAGCCGTCATATAACTCATAATAAAGCACAAACGGCGAATACTTATATTTTTCATCATCAAGTATATCACCGCGTGTAAAATATTGGATGTCAATATCTATAGCCTCAATAACCTTATTAAAAAATAGCCTGGAATTAATCAGCTCAATTTCACCGGAGATATTGTTGATATTTGATGTTTCAGGAAATCGAGTCAATCCCAAAGATGTAGCTTCAGATTTTACTTCAAGTTTCAAATCTGAATATGATTCAAATAGTGGTTTTGTGTACCGTATGTAAAGGTAAGCAAGCAGATTTGTTGCAACCAGGATAAGGATTACCCATATAAAATTTCTTCTGAATACACTCCGGAATTTATTCCAGTCAATATTCTCCAGTGAGTTTTCCTGGTTACTTAATCCTGCTTTTACGCTACCGTTTTCGCTCATTTTAAGGCTGTAAGCTCAAAATTAACACTAAAAGTGTTGTCAATGCTGTTATGGTACTTACTATTAATGATACCTCTTGTGCACTTTGACTTAGTACACGGGGCACTGGTTCTATATATATTACATCACCTGACTCAACGTTCATGTTGGATTGTGAATACCCTTCCAGAGTACTTAAATCAACGAGAAAAACTTCTTCTCCACGGATTAGTCGGATATTCTCGGAATGAGTATTTTGAGTAATTCCTCCTGACAGGGCTACAATTTCAACTACACTCATATTCTCATTTTCAAGAGGAATTACCTGCCCACCAGTGGCACCCAATACAATAACTCGTTTATTGATGTATTGCAAGACTACATATGGATTATTATAAAACTTACTATATGACTCTTCCAGTAATCTGCTGGCATTCTCAATCGTCAATCCTCCTAGTTTTATATATCCGATCATTGGTAATTTCACAGTACTGTCAGGTAGGATAAGATAATTGGGATTAGGTCTGGTCAGGTTATTATTGGTGCCTGTAAGCTCTTTATTTAATTCAAGGTCAGGGTCGATAATTCGCTCCCCATCTTTAGTATAGACTTCAAGATTCAAATAGTCGTCTGGAAGAATGGTATAATTCTTTTCAGCTAGTCGAGCCTGATCAGAGATTGCTGCAAAAGGATAGCCTTCCTCATATTTAAACATAATGTGCTGTTTATAGGACTTACAAGATGATAGAATCCCAACAGTACAAGCAAATAAAAATGCCGAGATATAAAACGAGCGGCTATGCAAGGTCATATTTTTTAACAAACTCTTTGAAAGTTATAAATAACATATCTTTTTTTGATAGAATTGGCTCATTAACTTCCCAATCTATGTTCAAATCTGGATCATTAAAAATGATCCCTTCTTCTGATTCCTTATTGTAGTAGGCCGAACATTTATAGGCAAATATTGCATCTTCTAATACGGATATTCCATGAGCGAATCCGGCAGGCACATACAGCATATTTCCTCTTTCACCATCCAGAATGCATTTGAAATGTTCTCCAAAAGTTGGTGATTCTTTCCGCAGATCGACCACAACATCCAGGACTTTACCGGAAACGGCTCTTACCAATTTTATCTGTTCATGCGGAGTCACTTGTAAATGCAACCCTCTAATAACATTTCTTTTTGAAAATGATTGATTATCCTGAACGAATTGTGTGTTAATTCCTAGTTCACTCAATGTTTCAGATCTGAAGGATTCCATGAAGTATCCACGATTATCATGAAATATCTCTGGAGTTATTTCAAATAGTCCTTCAAACGGAGTTTTTTGTATTGTCATGATAGCCCTGAAATTCGGCCACCAAGATATTTAATTTTATTGGCCTATTTTATCGATAGTATCCAAATATTTGTCAATAACGAACTCTTGCTTGAATCTTGATTCAACCAATATTCGTCCATTCTTTCCCATTTCGCTTCTTTTTTCTTCCGGAATATTGATCATCTGATTCATTTTTGAAGCAAGGTCCGTAGCATTCATAACTTCGCAAAGCAATCCATTATGTTGATCCTTCACGATGTTGGTACAGCCGGCCACTTTTGATGCGACGATGGGTTTCTCCAGACTAGCTGCCTCTAAAAGAGTCCTTGGTGTTCCTTCCCTGTAAGATGGTAAAACAACACAATTTGCATTCTCAATGAAAGGCCGGACATCATCAGTAGAACCCAAATAATCTATAGAATTAGTCTCGACCCACTTGTCTATGAGTTCTTCGGGGATACCTCGTCTATGTACAGGGTCTTTTGAACCAAGTAACTGGAAATCAGCGTCAACACCATTTTCTCGCAAGTGTTTTACAGCTTCAACATACTCAACAATACCTTTATCATAAATGAGTCTGGATATTAGAAGGAAAGTAAATTTATTCCCTTTATTTTTCTTTTTCTTTCCTGGCACAAATTTGGAAATGTCTATTCCGGATCCTGGAATAACTTCACTTTGATTCTTCTTGACAATGCCTTTCTCTTCAAAAAACTCTTTATCGTCAATATTCTGGAAGAAGATTTTCCTTGGTGTTCTAAATGCCAGCTTGTAAAGACCTATGGCAATGTATGATACAAGATTCTTTTGCAGAAATGCGGTACCCAGCCCACAAACATTGTTAACAACCGGGATTTTTAATAAGCTAGCCGCAAATGTGCCATAGATATTTGGCTTTATCGTATAGTGCAGAATAGTCTCTGGACGGATCTTTTTGTAGATATTATAGAGCTCAAGGGTAAGTGCAAAATCCTTAACAGGATTCACTCCTCGTGAATCCATTTTCACAGGGTGATATACACATCCCGCAGCTACTAGTTTATCCGAATACTCGTCATGTGGAGCCACAGCA
>JABDLO010000377.1 GCA_013002995.1 Saprospiraceae bacterium
TTTCAAAGTGAAAGAGAGATATTCTCAACCATTGCTGAAGAACTCAGTATGATCCCGGAAGATCACGATACAGATCTAATCTATAAGAGACATCCTTTCGTTTACCTGGTGGAGGCTTCAGATGATATATGTTATAATATCATCGACATGGAAGACGCCCATCGGCTGGGTATCTTATCCAGAGATCAGGTTGCAGAATCTTTTATCAGTGTAATTGGAGAAATCAACAACCCCATGGACAACTTACATACTATAAAGGAAAAATATGTCAGGCTATCCGATGACAATGCAGCCATAAGCTATCTCAGGTCTAAGTGTATCAACACACTGGTGGAAGCTGCCTCAGAAGTATTCATTGCCAATGCCTCAAGCATCCTTGCCGGAACTTACAACAATACTTTGATAGGAGAAGTAGAACAGAAAGCACCACAATTAAAGGAAATAGAAAGTCTATCCATCGAAAAGATCTATAAGCACCGTTCTGTTATTGAAATTGAAATTGCAGGATTCAACGTAATGAGTGAATTGCTGAATCTTTTTATACCAGCAGTCCTTTCTTCCTCCAAGAAAGCCAATATGGAAGCAGCGAGAAGACTCATCCCTGATCAATTTAAAAACCAGGATGAAGTTTCACCATACCTAAAGACAATGATGGTTCTGGACCATGTCTCATCTATGACAGATGATTATGCTACTGAAATGTATCGAAAGATCAAGGGTATTGAAATCTCGAGGCACAGCTAGTTTTCCTTAAACACAATAAACAATACGACTTTTGAAGCATTTGCTTCAAAACAATATCTACAAAAGTCCATACATCAACTAAGTTATAATTACACTTAGTAACTATCTATAAATATATAGTCTAGAACCAACTGTTTCATACCACCATATTATTAAAATAGGGAATGATTTTATGAAAAGATTGGGAAATCCGGAAAGAAATTATGTGGGAAGTAATAAGGGAAAGTAAGGAGGGAAAAAGTTAAAGGAGAGACGACATAAGCCGTCTCTCCAGTTTGCATTTGTTATCAGTCGATTCTTTCAACGTTAACTGCATTTGGGCCTTTTCTGCCCTGAGTAACTTCGAATTTTACTCTGTCATCATCTCTAATGTCATCGATCAATCCAGACTCATGGACGAAAATGTCTGATCCTGAATCATCAGGCTTAATAAATCCAAAACCCTTGGTTTTGTTGAAAAATTTAACGGTTCCTTCTTGCATTTTAAAAAAAATTAAATTGGAGATATTACAATTTTGTTTTATGTATATCTCACTGATTACTAATAATGTGTATTATACTCTAGCGGAATCAAAATTGAGATTCTACAAGGGCAATTCCAGAAATAAAGTGAAATAAAACAACAGGATTAAAAGATAATAACTTAAAATTACTAGAGTTTGTATTCAAAATAATCTCTATGAACGCCGCAAAGATACGGAAAATATATGATTGATGCATAAGTTATTGTGATACAAAACAATAATTAGTAATTAATTAACAAACTAAGCAATTGAAATTAAGGATGATTCATATCTAATTATTTATTAATATGATACCCGTTATTAATGAATAAATTACCACTCTATAGATATTAAAATGAAATTTTGGACTGATTTTTAAAAAATTATTGCTCCAATAAAAGTGAAATACTTTTTTCAAAAGATTCAGTCACTTTCTTATAAACATCTTCTTCAGTATATGTAATCATCTTACCAT
Source organism: Saprospiraceae bacterium (assembly GCA_013002995.1). Classification (GTDB taxonomy): domain Bacteria; phylum Bacteroidota; class Bacteroidia; order Chitinophagales; family Saprospiraceae; genus JABDLO01. Next base: position 1,723 of record JABDLO010000377.1, read on the forward strand.
CTTTGCCTGGAAAGCTTCCTACTGAACTACCTCCTAGTGAAACTTTAATTATTTTTCTGTCCTTCTGAGCGAAAAAGGTAAAAGGAAATCCAAGGATGTGTCTGAATCCCGGAATCATCGCCTCATTAGGACCTTTATGCTTTATTCTGGAAGGAATTAAGATCATTTCATCGTGATAATCATTTCTCATTTTTGCTACACCTTCTTGACCATCCCAAAATACACTGATAAATACAACTTGATTATGGTATTTCTCTACAAGATCTTTTAAAGCGGGTTTCTCAGATTGACATGGAGCACACCATGAAGCAGTAACATGAAAGAAAATTGGTTTATCAAAGCTTGATAGTTGATATTGATTATCGTCAATATCGTGGAGTACCAAATCATCTATATAAGTACCTGTAATTAATCCCCTTATTTCATCGTAGAAGTTTAAAAACCCTTCATTTATGTCTTTACTTCCAAAAAAATTTGATGGATTTTTGTAAACAAAATTTAGAGTATCATGGATTTCACTGAAATAAACGGTATCTATTGGTATTTCAGGCGCCTGGGCATAAGTAAGATTAGATGGCAAGGCATAAAATACCCAAATCAAGACCAAGTATTTTCTGTACTCTTTCATTATAACCGCAACATTTAAAGATTTTAAAAAACTACTACAATGATTCTCTCTCTTCCTTAAAAATAAATAATTATTATAGATTTATGCGTGCAACCGAGTAGTTTTAACTTGGCTTAATCTTGAATTAAAACATATATTTTCCTTGACAGCAAAATCAATTCTAAGCAATCTTAAAAGTGGGCAATACGCCCCCATATATCTCTTACATGGTGAAGAGCCCTACTATATCGATCTGATTACTGAATATGTAGAAGATAAAGTACTCGGAGAAGCTGAAAAAGCTTTCAACCAGGCTGTATTGTATGGAAAAGATGTTGACTTTAAGCAAGTTGTTGACGAAGCCAGACAATTCCCTATGATGGCAACACACAGGGTCATCATCATCAAGGAAGCCCAGGATATGAAGACCCTCACAAAACTGGAAAAATATGCCGAGAACCCTTCACCTCAATCCATAGTGGTTATTGCCTATAAACACAAGAAAATTGATGGTCGGACCAAGTTGGCTAAAAATGTAAGCAAGAAAGGCATCTTATTTGAGTCTAAAAAGATTTATGACAATCAATTGCCCGGTTGGATTACTGATGCTTGTAAATCAAGAAAGGTCAGCATTGATTATGAAGCTTCAGTTATGCTTGCAGAATACCTGGGGACTGACCTTTCCAAAGTCAGCAATGAAATAAACAAGCTGCTCCTCAATGTAAAATCTAATAAGATTACCCTGGCCGATGTCCAGGAACAGGTAGGAATCAGCAAAGAGTATAATGTTTTTGAGTTTCAGAAAGCCCTCGGAACCAGGAACCGCGAAAAAGCATTCCGCATCATAGAATACTTTTCAGATAACGTAAAAAGTAATCCCCTGCCCCTGATCCTTGGCAACCTTTACAATTATTACTCTAAGCTTTATATTACCATCCACCATCTAAAATCCAGTGATCAGCAGATCCAGAAACTGATAGGACTTCCTTCACCATACTTTGTCGGAGAATATAAATCTGCAGCTAAAAACATGGGCTTTACCAGGATAAAATCTGCCTTCCTTGCTCTTCAACGAGCAGATCTCCAATCTAAAGGAGTTGGTGCCAGGTCAAAAGACAGTAAGGCTATTCTTACAGAACTGGGGTTGTCATTACTCTATGACTAATGGACTAAATTTTTACTACCTTTCCATAACATCTACGAGAACATCATAATACCTTTCAGCGATAAACCTTGCTCCTCTTTCATTATAATGGACCAGGTCAGCTAAAAATGAATCCATAAATCCTGTGGCCATATCAACTGTAAGCACCCTGGATGTAGCTGTACTCTGTTCAGCAGCTACGGTTACAATATCTTGCTGCATTTGGTTAAAGTAAGTGGTGAGTTGTTCAGTCATAATAAATGATTGACCAGGTGCAAGTTGCTCTATTATGATGGTTACATTGGGGTTGGCATCCTGGATGACATCAATGATATCATTTACATTAGATAATGCCTGATCATAAGACATATTTTGTAATGCATCATTTCCTCCGGGCGAGCTGAAAAGTACTATATCTGGTGCCCCTGTTTCATCCAGCCATCCATGAATTCCAGCCAGGATCTGACCAGAAGTCCATCCTCCCCGGCCCTCGTGATCCATGTCAAAATCCAATCCGGCGTAGGATGGATACGAAGCACGGTCTTTTCGGGTTCCAACAAAGTCAAATTCCCAGTTTTCATCTAACAACAGCTTCCACATTTCATACCTGTAACTTTCATAAGCCGGCCTATTGCCTTGAACCCTGGATGCCCCCAAAGGCATGATTGTATTTAATGTGGTTTCAGAACTATTAATAGGTTTTTCCTCCTCACCACAAGCAGTGAAGAAAAGGATACCAATAAGAATGAATACAAAATACTTCTTAACCATGATGCTTTATCATTGAGAAATGAATAAAACGATCATAAACATAGGATATTATTCTATTCTGACAACCTCATTATATGAACTCCTTTAATGCAATGATACCTTCCCTACAAAATGTCCATCTCTTGAATTAAAGACGACAATTACTACCCCTCGGGGAAGATCATATACCGGGATCTGTGCTTCACCAATCCAGATTTCATTGTGCTGTCTTAAAAGTTTTCCTTGCAGGTCATAAAATCTTAAGTTACCCTTATAACTGTATTCACCTTTAATAGAAATGGTATTGGTAGCAGGATTAGGAAATGCAATAAGTGGTTCAGTACCCGGAAGGTCTTTAATGCTGGAGAAAAAATCTATAGAATCCACAACTACAAATTGATGCATCATACTCGTATCCTCGTGAGTCAAAATATGACAGTGGTACATATAACCTTCTGTTGCTAATAAAGGACTTGGAAAACTGTCAAATCGTGCTTCAAATGACATGGTTGCCCCTGCTCTTATCAGTTGCACATCTTTATATCCTAACAGTTCATCCGGTAAGTCCGGAAAGGTATAAGTACTATCTACTTCACTGAATCCGGCTTTCCCGGAATATTCTACAACCTGAAATTGCACCTTGTGGATATGAAAAGGATGCGCCACATCCGTAGTATTAATAATATTCCACCTTTCTTTAGTATTAACGAGGACGGTATCATTGATCACTTGCAGGTTCATGGGTGTACCGTCAATGGTCCATACTCCCCCACTCCCTTTTGATCCTTCTAATTTTTTCGTACGCTCATAATCTACAGCCCCTGGTGCAAGAGCATAGGTAGGATCTAAAACCGCTGGAACAACCGTAATTGGATCTGTCGGAAAAATTGAATCGTCTACAATGAAAGCCATCAAAGCACTTCCAGCTGTTGATCCATACACAGCATCAGACGGGACGGAAAGATTACTCATATAGAGGGTATCTCCATCATTGAACTGAGAAAAATCTACAAGGTATTCTCTTCGATCTCCAACAGACATCAACGTAGAATCCATAGGTAGTGGTTCAGGAATATATCCTCCACCTGTTGCTATTAACCACATATCTACAAATGTGGTTGGATTGTTTAATTCAGGAGATAATCCAATCGCATACATTTTTCGCGGTGAACCATTCAAGATCCTTAACCTGGTAATTTCAGGAGGAACTCTTAATACGGCACCAACCACACCATTTATAAGTGTATAGGGTCAATTACCGGGTTTTTCACCTGCAATGATTGAAGTAGCTGTGGGTGGCATCGTCATGGAATCAAGGTTGAAGTTCTTTTCTTGTATGATTATCGGAAAATCATTTTCTCCATAATCGTGAGGTAGAATATCATACAATGCATCATCGTCATCCTCGACAAGGATTAATCCAGCCAGGCCTCTGATGACCTGATCTGTTGTCTGGTCCATGAGGTGGGTATGATACCAAGCGGTCTGGACCGGGTCAATCATGGTAAAGTCAGGAATCCAATTGCTCTGATTTACTATTACCTGATGAGGGCCACCATCATCTTCAGCCGGTATATTAAGCCCATGCCAATGAACAGTTGTATTAACACCATCAGGTAGATCATTAAAAATATCAAAGTTCAGGGTTTCTCCTTTCTTAAAGACCAAAGTTGGCCCAAGATAGGACATCCCTGTATTACCGGTTTCATTGTATGTATATGTTGCCAGAGGAACATTAAGGTTGATATTAGACACAGCGCCATTGGGATCAAAATTGTGTTGTGCTCCTGATATATCAATATTAAATGAGTTACCCTTCATAATGTAAGGAATAGGAAGGGGGTTCTGAAATGTAAATGTCTGTGATTTAAGCAAATGGGAATAAGAAAATCCAATTAACATCAATACGATCAGAAACAGGGTAAATGTTTTGTTTTTCATTGGAGTAGTTTTAAGGGTTATAAAAGGAAGGATCTGGTTGTTAATCGATTAACAGCCAGTAAATCTACACTCACCAATATTTATTCTATGAAATAGAAAAAACAGGATTCTAATACTACACCCTATTAAAGTACAAAAAATAATTCACATATGCCGGTAGCATGTATTTCTACATTGAAGTGACTTAAACTATAATCAAGATTGATTTATGTAGCATTGAAAAGAAGATATTAATCAATTATCTTCCTCTTCAATTTTATTTTTACTTAACCTTCTTCCTATACCTGCTCCAAATGCTAATCCAATTGCAATCCACACACCTAGATTGTCCAAAGCCACACCTATAGCACAACCGAAAACCAATCCTATTACCATTCCTTTAGCCATTTGTTTTTTATCATCCATGGTTTTGTATTGATTTTTTAACTTAAGAGAATCTGTTCCTGATATGAAATGAATATCTTAACGCAACTCCAATGTTACAAGATAAGCACAGTGATCTGAAGCAATTATATCACAAATCACCTTGGTTTCAACTACCCTCCACCTATCTTGAGGAT
>JABDLO010000393.1 GCA_013002995.1 Saprospiraceae bacterium
CTCCCACTCCCAGTGCAGTGTTATCGCTACCGCTACTGTTAGTATATAATGCGGAGACTCCTATTGCAGTATTATTACTGCCTGATGCGTTGTTGTATAATGCGTTACTTCCAAAACCAGAATTGAATACACCTGAAGAGTTGGAATAAAGAGATTTATATCCAATAGCAGTGTTTCCAAAACCTTCATCGTTGGTAAACAATGTCTGCGAGCCCACAGCTGTATTCCAGAATCCCTGGAATCCAATACTGCTCACCCCATTATGATAAAGTGCTGAATCGCCTATGGCTACCAGGTTGCTAAGACCCTTATTGTTATATAAAGCATCAGTACCAATAGCAACATTGGAATTGCCGGTTGTATTTTCTTTCATAGCTTCATCACCGATGGCTGTGTTACCACTACCGTTGGTATTCTTATGCAAAGCATAGTCACCTAATCCGGTATTATCCGCACCACTGATATTACTCTCAAATGCATTATGTCCAATAGCCGTATTGAAACTTCCGGTGGTGGTGCTGTATCCTGCATGGCGTCCAATGAAAACATTCTGATTGTCATGTGCATCATTATTGCCTGCACCTTCTCCTATAAAAACAGAACTCCCGCTATTGATGGGCTCTAATGCCTTACCTCTCATCTTCCATCGCTCAGTCCCCGCCACCACAAATCTTATGATGTCATCATCAGGTCCGTGTTCAACGGTAACATATGAGTCCAAATCTGAATCAATTATCTTTTCTAATGGAAATGATGCTGCACCTACAGGCTCCCAAAGTCCTGAGCTTCCATTGAAAAACATTAAATGATGATCTGTGGTGTTATAGACAATGAGACCATCAAACGGAGGGATATTATTGATGATATCATTAAACGGCATACTGGGAATCAAAATTCCTTTTGTATTACTCTCAATATCCATTACAGCACTTGGGTTAATGAGAGTAGATCCGTTATCACTGATTTTAACGGATTGACTCAGGATAGATATGGATGAAAATCCGAGCATCAATAAAGTCAGGAAGATTATAATTGGAGTTGATGCTTTGTTTTTTCCTGGATTAAATGTTTTTTGTTTCATGATGTCCGATTTTAGATGGTCTAATAAATTGAGAGAATGAATTCAAAACTTTGGATCAGGATTTCAATTGAAGATCGCCGTGCAAGCTGATATTCAATCTCTTACTGCAATAATGCATTGAAATTGGTCCAATTGCTATGCTGATTTCGGACATATAATTTCTCTTTTTGACAGTTACATGAGATGAGGTAGATCATTGACCAGTGAAAGAATTTGTTTTAATATTACTCAGATCAAGATTGCTCTATGAGTATTCGAAAAACTTGCATTCTGATCATTGTCATGTTATTGAGTTTCGGCAAAGGGTTGAAGGCTCAACAACAGATCATTGACAGTTTGAAACTGCTTGTACCTCAATCTAAAGAAGACACCAACAAGGTCTTATTGCTTGGGGATATTGCATACTATTTGTATAACTTAAATCCTGAGGAAAGTTTTGAATATGGTAGGCAGACCTTAGAACTTGCTCAAAAAATTGGATTTGGAAGAGGGGTCATTAACGGGTATTATAAGATGTGTATTGCAAGATATGGAGAGTCCGATTATGAAGATGCTAAGAAATATGCATTGCTTGCACTTGAGAAAGCGGAAGAACTTGAATATGGGAACAGGATGAGTCCAATATTCAACATATTGGGGATCATTGCTAAAAATACTGGAGATTATGAGGAGGCAATAAAATGGGGATTCGAAGCAGAAAAAATCGCTAGACAATATGGAGAAGAAACGGATGTAGCCATTGCTATTTCCAATATTGGATCATTATATCTTGAATTGTCAGACACCATAAATGCAAAAAAATATCTGCTCGATGCCGTCGCTCTCATGATGGCCCAGGACGAAAAGCTTCACTTAGTAGAGTTGTATTCTAATCTGGTGCATGTAGAAGCTGATGATGACAAGAAATTTGAATACCTGAACAATGCATTAAATCTGGCGGAAGAAACAGAGTATATAAGTGGCCTTATCTATAATTATCAAAGTCTTGGAAATTTTTATCGAGATGTAAGACAAGATTTCGCAAATGCTAAGGTAAGTTATAATCGTGCTTTGACTTATGTCGATATGAATGAGGATCAATATCAGAAAGCTTCTATTTGTATTGATTTTGGCAACCTTCTAATGCAAACAGATCAATTAGACTCAGCAAGTTTGATTCTAGAAGAGGGTTTAGAACTGGCAAAAGGACATGATTTTAGGTTAAAGATTACAGAGGCAAAGAAAATGCTCTCCAAGATTTATGCATTAAACAATGATCATGAACAAGCTTATACTTTTCTTGAGGAAAGTTACATCCTGAACGACAGTCTCTACAATGAGAATATTGCAGAGGAACTGGCCATTGCCAACTCACGATTTGAATCAGAAAAAAAGGAAAGCCAGATTATTCAGCAACAGCTTGAAATTGAGAGACAAACCAACATACGCAACAGGACTATCTTTGGAGGTCTCCTCTTAGTTTTAATTGGTACCGGTGTTTTTCTGGCTCTGAATTACCGTAATAGAAGAAAAAGGAAGGAAGCGGAATTGGCATTTGAATTAGAACATGCCAAGGCTGAAAACCTTAAAAACCTTGACCATTTAAAGTCAGAGTTCTTTACTAATATTTCACATGAATTACGCACCCCTCTGACATTAATCACAGGTCCTTTAGAGATAGCATTAAAGAAAACTGATAACAGACTTGTAAAAGAAGAGCTTGAACTCGCACATAGTAACAGTAAGAGACTCCTCAATCTCATCAATGAGATCATGGACCTATCAAGACTACAAGAAGGCAAATTAAAACTAAAAGAAAGATCAGTTAATTTCTATAATCTTGTAAAAAGGATTTTCTATTCTTTTCACTCATTAGCAAATATTCATCAATTAGAGATGAAATTTGATTTCATGGCATCTAAAGAATTAAATGTAAATATAGATGTTGAAAAATTTGAGAAGGTTCTTAATAATTTAATCTCTAATGCAATTAAGTATTCTGACACGGGAGGAATTGTAAAGCTAAATGCCATTAGAGATGAGGACTTTATCAAAATATCAATCATCGATAAAGGACAAGGAATACCTGAAGATGAACTCCCCCACATATTTAATCGATATTATCAATCCTCTCATGCGACATCCTCTATCCAGGGCGGAGTAGGTGTGGGACTCACCATAGCCAATGAATTAACTAAACTATTCGGAGGTATATTGTCAGCTACAAGTGAAGTGGGGAAAGGAAGTGAATTTACAATATCCTTACCTGTTAAGGAATCTGTAGAACATGTTCCAGATTCAGCTGATCAAGAAGCATGGATGAATACTGAAGAAGAGTCTAAGTCATTAGATTATCAACCTTTGCTTCTCCATGGGGAGCAACCCAAAATCCTTATCGTTGAAGATAATCATGACATGTTATCATTTCTTAAGCAGATACTTTCTCCCCACTTCACATGCTCAGAAGCAGTGGATGGAGTAGAAGCGCTTAGAATGATTCAGACCGACTCATTTGATTTAATTCTGTCAGATGTTATGATGCCCAGAATGGATGGCTTCTCATTGAAAGAAAAAGTCAACTCTTTACCTGGTATGCGTCAGATTCCTTTTATTATGCTCACAGCTAGAGTTAGGGATGAGGATAAACTGGAAGGGCTTCAACTGGGGGTGGATGATTACATAACAAAGCCATTTAGCACCAATGAATTGCTGGCCAGGATGAAAAACTCATTAGGCAATAAAATTGAAAGGGAAAATTGGCTTAAGGAAAATATTGGTATTGAACTCTTTCCTGAACCTTTGGATTCAACAGACCAGAAGATCTTGAAAGATGCTGAGCGATCTGTAATGAGTAACCTCTCTGATACTGAATTTAAAGTAGGAGATCTTGCCAGATCAATAGGTTATGGTGATAGACAATTAAGAAGGGTGATCAAGAGCTTAACTGGATTCACTCCCGTTGGATTTATTCTGGAAATAAGAATGCTCAAAGCGTATCAACTGCTTCATGATCATCAATATTTAAGTGTTTCAGAAGTAAGAGATGAAGTTGGAATTGAGTCGCCTTCCTACTTCACTACTAAATTTAAAGATCGCTTCGGTATTAATCCTAAGGAATTGCTTTCTTAAATCAAGGTTAGATTTATCTGTAAGGTGGTGAGATTTTCGATTATCTTTCCGAAAAATATCTACATGCTAAAATTCTTATTAACCACCTTATTATTTGGTTTATTATTCTCATGCTCGGAACCAGCTCCCGAAGTAGATCCATTCGATAAAATTCTCTGGACAGCTGATTGGAGCCCTGATGGCCAATACATTGTAGTAGGGGGTAATTCAGGAGACCTCAATTTCATATCCGGTGATGACTACAGCATTACAAAATCTGTCCCTGTTCCTCAGACTGTCACCAATACAAGTTGGTATAATGATGGCAAAAATGTCCTGGTTTCATTTCAGATGACTGATGAAGGAAGTTTTAGTTTTAATATAGATACTGAAAAAAAGACTCGCATTGATTCCTTACCTTCTACAGGAAATAGGGCTGTGGGTTGGAATTACGATCATTCACTATATGCAATTGGTGATAATGAAGGTATGCTTTCAATTTATGATTCAGATGGACAACTCATGAATAAGTTTGAAGGAGACCCAAAGTCAATCACAGGATTGGATTGGCATCCTACGGAGAATATCATATCAATGGTTGGATCAAGGCTTGGGATTTATGATATGGAATCAGATTCATTTAATGTGATTACTCCAAGAGATCAGGAAGTCTTGATGTTATGTGTTGATTGGCACCCTTCAGGGGACTTCTTTGTGACAGGAGATTATGGAGATTATGAAATAGGACTTCCATCTTTATTACAGTTTTGGGATCCTGCGGGTTCTAAAATCAAAGAAGTAAAAGGGATGAAATCAGAAATTAGGAATATAAAGTGGTCAAAAAATGGTGAGCAATTGGCAGTAGCTAGCAATATGGCTTATATATATGATTATAATGCAACAATGATAAGACAAAACGATTTGGGAAGTCAATTATGGGGAATAGATTGGGATCCAAATGACTCCAGGTTGGTCACAACCACAGAAAATGGATCAGTTTACGTCCTGAGCGATAAATTAAAGGTGGTAAAGATGATTGCTCTTTAGAATTTTTTACCACGACACTTATGATTGTAACATATAGATGAGTTGAGCGTCTTTATTCAAATTAAATCTAATTCAATGAAAGCTTTATTACCCAGACTATTTACCGTACTAATCTTTATTGTTGGTGTTATTCATGTAGATGTTAATGCCCAAAATGAATCAGAAATAAAAGTCATCGAATCCAGCATAACACCTTCCATCCAGATTAAAGGGCAATCAGTTGACAAAATATCGGTTGAAGAAAAGATGAAAATGCACAATGTTGTCAACTTGAGTATTGCCGTCATTAAGGATGGTAAGATTAGATGGGCTAAAGGCTATGGTACAGCAGATGGAGTGGAAAGGAAGGTAGATGAAAATACTTTGTTCCAGGCGGCATCTATCAGTAAGCCAGTTGCTGCCGCAGGAATTCATAAGTTGGTGCAAAAAGGGGCACTTGATCTGGACACCGATGTGAATAAGTATCTATCCTCGTGGAAGGTGCCATCATCCAGATTTACAGATTTAGAAAAAGTAACACTCAGAAAACTTATGACCCATACTGCTGGAACAACCGTTCATGGTTTTCCGGGATATCAGTCATCCGATGCTTTTCCTACCGACATTCAGGTACTCAATGGAGAAGGTAATACAGATGCCGTGGTTGTAGATACGATTCCTGGATCCATAAATCGATATTCCGGTGGAGGATACACCATTATGGAAAGGGTAGTGGAGGATGTGACAGGAAAAGACTTTGCCGTTTTTATGAGCAATGATATTTTAGATCCGTTCGGAATGGGAAATAGTACTTATGAACAACCATTGCCACAAGATAAAGTAGATAGGGCAAGTTTTGCATTTGGCGAAAGCGGAGAAGTCTATAAAGGAAATTATCACCATTACCCGGAACAAGCGGCAGCCGGATTGTGGACTACACCAAGTGACCTTGCTAAGTTTTTAATAGGCATCCAGGAAGCCTATGATGGAAAATCAGACAAAGTACTAAATAAAGAAATGACTGAGGTTTTCTTAACACGAGACCCATTAGGTCATGGACATGGACCGGGAATAAGTGGTGAGGGTGAGGATTTTGCTTTTGGGCATGGTGGTAAAAATGCCGGATTTACGTGTAATATGTTTGCTTCTGCTAAGAAAGGTTATGGTATGATTATCATGAGTGGGTCGGATGGTGCAAGACCGGTGATCGATGCTGTGCAAAGAGCAATTGCTGAGCATTATGGTTGGGAATGGGAGCAGCCTGAAGTTATTGAAATAGTTGTAATCAGTAATGATCAACTTCAAAATTATTCAGGTAAATATTTGTACCGCCCTGCTTCCATAACCGCTTCAGTAGATGTCGATAATGAAAAGCTTAAAGTTACCATTCCATCAGGTGATGTATATTTCTTTCATCACCTGGGAGATCATTTATTTATTGACGTTTCTGACGGTACAAGGCTCCAATTTAATATGGATGCTTCAGGTAAATGTATAGGACTTACCCAGAATGGTAGGATTCAATTAGAAAAAATAGAGTAATCATTGTTTTCCTTTACTGAACTGAAGAAATGGTTCAACAATCAGAATAGGTATGACCCATGCAAGCCAACCCATAGTTGGATCTGTTTCTATGAAATTGCCTGCTGACTGAACTATAGGTAAATCCATCAATATCCAGAACTTCACAAAGCCAAATGTGACCACATAACTTCTTACCATCCATTTCTGGTGAGAAATGAACTATTTTCTGTTTATTTTGATTAATGGGAAATTTTAAAATTTAAATTGGATTGTCTGCCCCTTGACAAACAACTCTTTGTTTTCCTTTAAACAATCTGGATTTAGATTGTTACCTTTATGAGCGATTTATAGTTATCCCTCCTCATTTGCTTTGTACAGTTAGCATTTATTATTAACCAATTAAATCATTTTCATGAAATCCATTCCTTTACCCAATGGAATTGGGGCACTTAGGGTGTTGCCATTTCTACTAGTATTCCTATGTACTGTTGCAGTCAACATGTATGCTGCAGAACCCATTAGGTCTACCATTCATTTTGATCTAAATGAATGTCATGCCTACCTGCTTAGTGAAACCAATAAAGATTATTCAGAATTCATAGGTCAGGTCACCAATGAAGAGGCTTGCTCCCAACTGGAAGTAATAGGCGGTTTTTTATATCGTGAGGATCCGGAGAATAATCCACATTCTTGTACTCCTGGTGTTGAAGGGACTGAAGCGATGTGTTTCGGGGCATCATCTGAATGTTCTTATTCTTCAGAAAATTCAGCTCCATTGATAATTGATTTCAGCATTTCACCTGGGCCGAGTGGCGTCGGAACTTTTACCGGATTCAATTTTTATGAACAAGCACCAGAAACATTCAACTGGATTGATGGAGACTCTGGATTGAATAACTTCCCTACACACTATGCAGTCAGGGTCCTTAAAAATGGAGAAGAAATTTATCTTGAAACTGATATAAATACAAGTGGTGAGTGGACATTGAAAGAATTTGATTTTTCAGGCTTGACAGATTTCCAGGTTACTGAGATGACAGAATTTACTATAGAACTATCTTCATATTGTCCTACCGGAAATGAAGGATTTGTTTCTGTATGGGATGTTGATGAAATTCATGTCTATAGCGAATGTATGAATGTAGAAGGTGGTACCATTGAAGGTGGACCATTCGAGTTTTGCGTCGGAGATGGAGATTCCGACTTCATCGAGGAAGGTGCCGTTACCCTTACGGGAAATGTAGGTGCCAATAGTGCGTGGGTAATTACAGATGATGACTTAAACATACTGGGTTTACCACCAATGCCAAGTGATGTTGACTTTGACGGTGCTGGCGGAGGTACATGCCTGATCTGGCACTTAAGCTTGGAAGGAGACCTGACC
>JABDLO010000411.1 GCA_013002995.1 Saprospiraceae bacterium
GAATGTTATATAGATAAAGGGCGTTAAAATATAGGACAATTCTTTGAGGAGTTATATTGTAAATTACATATTATGAAAATATTTAATATATTGTGGCAAAGAAAATAAAATTGAAAGACACATACCGACACAGGGGACTCAGATTACAATTGGTTAAAGAGTTAAAAAGTAAGGGAATTGAGGATGAACGGATCTTGCAGGCATTCATGCAAGTGAAGCGTCATTATTTTCTGGATCCTGCATTTGCAGACTGGGCGTATAAAGATGTTGCATTTCCAATTGATGCGGGACAGACCATCTCTCAACCTTATACTGTAGCACTTCAGACGGATTTACTTGAAGTGAAAAAAGGAGATATTATACTTGAAGTCGGCACAGGGTCAGGATTCCAGGCTTGTATCCTGGCACATATGGGTGCCAAGGTGTATACAATAGAACGTCAAAGGTATTTATTTGAACAGACCAATAATTTGTTGAAGGAGATAGGATTTGCCCATATCCGTACATTATATGGAGACGGATACAAAGGGGCTTCCAGGTTTGCTCCATTTGATAAGATCATCATTACTGCCGGAGCTACAAGTATTCCGCAGGCATTAATTGAGCAATTAAAACCAGGTGGAATCATGGTAATTCCTGTGGGAGATGGTGATGTTAAATCCATGGTAAGGATCAGAAAAGGAAAAGATGGACGACTCACAAAGGAAACTCATGGTTATTGTCGATTTGTTCCTCTCCTGGAAGGAAAGACAGGAAAGAAGCCTAAGGCTGTCAATAAATACGTTAATCTTGATTAATCCACTCTTCTTCCACCGACTACCGTAGAGTTATAATTTCTTTTTCTTGCTGCTTTAATATCGAATAATAGGGTGGAATAAGCACTGTTAACATCTGTATTGTAAATCATTCCATTATAGGTGACTTTACCTCTTCGATTTTTCCATTCCTTTGCCAATAAGACATATCTGCCATTCGCTTTTTCATTAGGTCCAAACATTAAATAGGCTTCATCATCGTCATTGAAGCTCACCGCAAATCTGTTTTCTTTTGGCGTAAAAACTACAACGCCTGGAGTTCCTTTTTTTATAATGACTTCTTCAATTTCTCTTCCATCAACAACTCGTACTTTGCCGTTTTTGATTGTACTGGCTTCACCCCCTGAATCTCTCCATAACCTGATGTCCTCAGAAATGTAAAATTGGATGCTTTCAATTTCTGATTCTGTCCAACTAAAATCATTGTATACTCTTTGGGTGAATGGTTTTAAATTAGAAGAACAAGATGACAATAGGACTAAAATTGATAAAAGTAGTATTGGTCGCATAGTAGGAAAATATTTTATTATCCTCAATTTACAGTTGATGGTGATAATAGTCCAGTTCCTTAAGAGTATTTAACGGTAGGGTTAACTTTTCCTTTAAAATGGTTTCTTAACATACATTCTTTTCCAGTATGAAATATTATATAATTTATAGAGATTCTTAGTTCTAAGAAATTGATTATACACTATCTTTGGCCGACATGTTAGAATTATATACAGATCAATATTTTATGAAGGAGGCCTTAAAAGAGGCCAAAAAGGCCAGGCTGGCTGGAGAAGTACCGGTTGGTGCTGTTGTTGTATCAAATAACAACATCATTGCAAGGGCACATAACCAGACTCAATTATTAAATGATGTTACAGCTCATGCAGAAATCATTGCCATCACATCAGCAAGCAATGCTCTAGGCTCCAAATATCTTAATGATTGTACGCTCTATGTGACACTGGAGCCTTGTAATATGTGTGCTGGAGCTCTATATTGGTCACAGATCGGAAAAGTTGTATATGGGGCCAGCGATGATCAACGTGGATTTATGAGGCATGGAAAGGAAATGTTGCACCCTAAGACTAAGTTGGAGATGGGTGTTCTTTATCAGGAATGTTCTGAAATTATTACCAATTTTTTTGAAGAGAAAAGAAAATCATTGATCTGATTTAGTCACATTGAATATTCCTTTCAGGATCTCAATGGTGATCATATAAGTAGGTCTTACCCCATCAAGTCCCAGACTTCCCGATGCAAGAGTAGATCCGGTTTCAAGAGGATTATCTGAAGCATAATACGCGTACCTTAGGTCGATGTCCTCATTCACACTGTGGCGGATTTTACTTGCAGACTGGATGGCTTTCTGATAATGAGCACCTTCCATTTCTAGACCTATTACCTTCCATGAAGAATTTATGAAATACCTGAGAATGTCTTTATTCTGCAATGAAGTTCCAAGTACACTGATCATAGGGCCTTCATAAACATCAATTTCATCATCAACAAATTGATCTTTACTCAGCAAATTGTCAATAGGGTAGTTATCTGCCGACCCTTCAAATACATGTGCAGTGGGAATTAAAATATCGCCTTTTTTACCACATAGAATTCCTGCCTTACCCATTATGTTGATAGAAGAAACATTAAACGGCTGAGGACTACCATTAAAATCAAATGGTTTCAACAATTCATCCATAGTCTCATAGGCTTGTTCGCCAAATGCATAATCCATAACCATAATGAGTGATTGCTTGTCGATGCCATTATCTAACCGCAGCTCAACTGGAAGCAAGTTATCTTTTATTTGCCTGCAGTCGAATAACTGAACTGTAATATTGGTTCCGCTATTATCGTGGATCTCAACCATTCCATGATCAAGCGCATAATCCCGCACTACTGCTCTTAGCCGGTTATTGTTTTCATTGCTTAATTCTTCGGCTATATCCTCCAGAGTTTTTCCTTTCATTTGATCCTGAAGTGCAGCCTTGGCATACAAGGTATTCATGACACTATGCAGGTTAGAACTGATGATGTGTACCTTTCTATCATGCCAGCTTTGATCATAAATGAAGGATTTTATATTGGTAGCCCATTTATCTCCATAAACATGATGCCCAAGTTTTTCTCTTAAAGCTGATGAGAAGGTAATCTCCCGGTCTAAGTCATCAAGGTATTCATCCATACTCAATTTTCCCATCCAGTATGTAATTTCGAAGATGTTATTGACCTTAATTGCTTCTTCAAAATTCTGGCAGGCTGTAGCTGTCTCCTCGTAAGTTCTTCCAAGAATCGTACTTAAGTAAGTATATCCAACTTCCTTATTAAATTCTTCTCCCTTATATAGCTTTTCAATGATCTTTTCAAGCATGAGCCAGGATCTATTTTTCCTGTTTTTTGAATCAAGACTGTTTTTTCTTATTTTTTCTGATTCTATATACATGAATGTCAGATGGGTCATAACATCATAAATATCACTTCTCCCTCTTGTCATCTCGATGAACATCTGCTCTTCATCAATTCGGTAACAGTTTCTTCTTCTCTTGCTTGGAACAATAGGTGTGAAATGAGTATGCTCAAATCCTTCTCTACTGATTAACTTTATATATCTGCATTGTTCAATGCCTTCTGGAAGTCTCTGAAAGATATAGAGCAGCCCAGTTAATTCCACTTTCTCTTCGTCCGCGATGGAACCATAGATCTCAGGTTTCAGAGATAGTAAAGCATTGATCATTGCTTCTCCAGACACCCCAAGAGGTTTATATCCACCCCTTATAAAGAGGTGTCTCATCGCAATATAGAGCCTCTGAATTGAAGCCCTCGATTCCTGAGCTCTTGAAGGGTGAATGTTGTAACCTTCCATATTAATGGTTTAATTCTTATATGTTGCAAAAAATAGTCCAATCAATTAGTTAACAATCGTATTATTAATTAAATCCATCCAATTCCTTATATTTGAATAGCAGGTTAATCTAATGAAATACGCAACATCCATAGAAGATTATATAAATTCCCATCTTGATAGAAAAGAAGAACTGTTGAAGTTGAGATCCCTCCTCCTGGAAACAGATCTCACAGAAACTCTGAAATGGGGTATGCCTACCTATGTAATAAATAAAAGAAACATCATTGGAATAGGAGCATTTCAGAATTGGTCTGTATTATGGTTTCATGATGGAGCCTTGTTAAAGGATACTCATAAGGTACTTGTAAATGCTCAGGAAGGAAAGACTAAAGGATTAAGACAATGGAGGTTTAAAAACTTCGATGAGATCGACGAAAGACTGATCAGGCAATATGTTGCTGAAGCTATTGATAATGCGGAGGCTGGAAAAAAGGTAATTAAGAATAAGAAAAAGAGTAAGACCATCCCAAAATTTACTATTCCTGAAATCCTGCAATCTAAAATTGAAGTCGATGATAAGTTATCCGTAAACTGGCAGAAGTATACTGAACGCCAGAAAAGAGATTTAGCAGAATATGTTTCTGAACCTAAACGAGAACTCACGAGAGAGAAAAGGTTGGAAAAAGTTATCCCGATCATCTACAAAGGGAAACCGCTTGCTGCTATTTGGGCAAAGACCTGATCAGGATTCAGGTAAAAAGAAAAGGGGCAGTTGAGGATTACCCGATCAACAACTGCCACCCAGCCCAATTTAGAAAATTGGTAAACTACTTTACAATGCACCATAAAATTATAAATTGGTATACGGTGCTTGATAGTCTAATTAGATAATTTCATAGTCCTAAACGCCATTATTTGAGACATGAACAATAGTTGTTAGTACAAAATTTATGAAGACAAGAGTCTAAGTGGATGATAAACCCCTAAATATTAAGAGTATTGTTGTTAATCCTAATAAATGGATAGAAACGATGTCTTCTCAAATGCCTTCTGTGATGGTTGGGAATAAGCTATTTTTAGATAAATACTTAGGAGAAGGTTTTGCATCTGTAGAGGTGCTTCAAGAAGGATTATATTATATAGTGATTAACGCAACCTTCAATAAAAGCATCAATTATAACCGACTGCCTGAGGTTGAGGAAGAGCATTATCTGGTAATTATATCATTGACGGATGGCCCTACGTTTACTCACCTTGATAATGAGGAGTATCGATTTAAAATATCAGAGAATTTCAATGCTTTAATTGTACCACCTTCTATTTTGTCACAAATGAAGGCTGTTAAGGATGAGGAAGTACTTTTACTTACGATAGTTGTAGGGAGAAGGTGGATTGAGGATAATATCATCGGAAATGACGAGAACTCTTATATACGGCAACTCCTTAATGCTGGACAACCTATCCCCATAGTCGAACAATTTAACCTTAATCACAGAGAGCTTATTGAAAACTTATTTTATCTCAGATATAAGGATAAGATTCAGAAATTATCTTCTGTTATTGAATTGATATCATATCTCATCGATAGTATTTCACGCAAGAAAGGATTTAAAGAGAGCCTGATTAATAGTAATGATATGAAGCTTATACTGGAATCGTGTATGATTATTGAACAAAATTGGAAAGCTTTTCTTTCAATAAAATCATTGGCGACGCAAGTTAAAATGGGAGAGTCAAGCTTTAAATTGAAGTTTAAGAAGGTGACAGGATATTCACCATATCAGTTTTATTTAAAAATAAAGATGGAAAAGGCTAAAGAACTTCTTTTGAATAGCAATAAGTCTATTTCAGAAATTGGTTACATATGTGGTTATACAAATTTAAGCCATTTCTCCAGGCAATTTAAGAAAGAATTTGGGGTGCTTCCAAGTGTTATTACCAAGAATAGAAACATTTAAAAAAGGAAGAGGCAAAATTCATATGATAATGATCTTGCCTCCTCACTCTTCAGTTATTGGGGAATATGATTAAAGTGTGCCTAACAAAATTATTTTGTTGAGTGTCTTGGATATAACCCAAACAGACAATTTGGTAGTCCTAAAAGCCAAATTATTGATATAATGAAGCTATTCCTCTTATAAGATGATTTAAATCACTTTTACATTTCTATGATAGTATTATGTTTGCCACCTCTTTACTTTGCTTAGAAATCAATTGATAAACAGTAAGTTGCTTTAATACGACAAAACTACTGGCAATTAGTTAATTAAGTAAATGAGAAATAACCCCATAACGATCGAAATTCCTTCTTCAGGTCCAGGTGAATGGCTTGAAACCATAAAATCTATCGTTCCTCACAAGGTTGAGGGAAATTCTATTATTGTCGATAATGAAGTAGGGTATTATAAGATATCCCATGAAAATGTTCAAGAGGGCCTATCATATGCATTTATTGAAATGAAATCTTTGATGCCTTTCAGGTATGTCCGGAAGAAGCAATCAGGAGAAAATCGTTTTTCTTTGGTCATTACTCTAAATCAGGCTCCATTTAAAGTGATCAATAAGGAGGAAAATCAAACAATCTACTTAGATCATCCGGCTAAAGCAATGATTCTATCCCCTCATGTAGAAGTCAGTGTTGATGTTCCAGTCGGAGATAAGATGTTTCTTATTGTAATCTTTCTTGATGATAATTGGATCAACCAGAATCTCACTGATCAAAATAATGAAAGAAACATTCAAGACCTTTTAAGTCTCAATCGCCCTGCCGTTCTTTATCAACAGGTGGAGACCAATCATCAGATGTTGATCAAACAAATACTTGAAGCAGGATCAAGCCGGATTATTAAACTCTCAGCATTTATAGGATTAATTTCATCCTTGTTTACCCGATTTATTAATAAAGAGGAAAATCAAAAAAGAAAGATGAAAAAATATGATGCAGATTCTGTAATTCAGGTATGCAACATTATTGAGAAAGATATTGCATCAATGCCTCCTTTGGTTACACTCTCTAAAAAAGCAGGAATGAGCCTCTCCAAATTTAAGTATGCATTTAAATATGTAACTGGACAGACTCCTTATCAATACCATTTAAAATATAAAATGGATAAAGCCAAAGAGTTACTCATCAAAACAGAGAAATCAGTCTCGGAAATAGGGTATATCTGCGGTTACAGTAATTTGAGTCATTTCTCTCGAGTATTCAAGAAATTTCATGGGATACTACCCAGTGAAATATGATCAATCTGTGATGATGATCTTCTTGACTAAACCCGAAGTATTGTTGACGATATTTAGAAGATACATGCCTGATGGCAAATGGCTTACATCCAATTGAATATACTGCTCATTATCTAAGCGCATCTGTGAAATCACCATTCCATCAGAAGAACTTAATATTATATTGCTCTTAATGGGTCTGTTTGATGTAATTGTCAACAGATCTCTCACCGGATTAGGATATACATTTATTTTTTCTACTGTGGTTTCAGATTCTGTACTTGTGGTACTGGTGCTGTTGATTACTGTTGTCTGGATGTCAGTGCACCTTTCAACAGGATCCTGATCTGAACTTACACAAGCGGATGATGAATAAGTATTCATATCTAAAAGTTCAATCTCATCAATGAACCACCCTGGATCATCGCCTTCACTTACAAGCTCACCTTCATTCCCAAACCTAAATCTGACCCTAATATTCTGACTCCGATAATCATTGAGATCCAGGTATGTGTCAATCCATTTACGATCTGTACTTCCGGAGAAACCATTTAATGCAGGGATGGCAAATGTTGAAAATGCCAATTCTCCGGGGTACTCATTCCTGATTATAAAATGTTCATCCACTTTCTCCCAGTCTGACCCATCAACACTGATTTCAACGAAACCACCATTGGCGCCGGCTACGATTTCATATCTGTGCCAGAACCTTAAGACTGGGTTGATTCCCGTAACAAAAAGTGATGGAGATACTAAGATCTGGTCTATTTCTTCATCATCTGTTTCTTCAATATACCATGAGCTTGTACCACTTAGTGCCTGGTTGGTTACCCTTGTCCATCTTGTGGATCCTTCTCTGCTTTCTGTGCTCCATTCCGTATTTGATGATTCTACATCATCAAGATATAAAGTTGTGGAAGTTATGTCAGGATTAGAATTCAACTGGTATTCAATTTTTATTTCTTCCAGGTATTCCATTTCCCCTAGATCGAATATCAGGGTGTTGCTGATCAATTCAGGTTCAATGGTTCCTGATCCATCCACATAAACGGTCCCCTCCGGAAGTTCATCTACAATGGTAATACCAGTCTGCGTTAAAGGGATATGATTGACAACATCGAGCGAAACGTTGTAATTCTCACCTGGTTCCACAAATTTTGATACTTCTTTTTCAATTTTTAATTCTTCAATGAGTAATGGAGGAATTGAAAAATCTTCAGTTCCATCCCGATTATCCAGTGAAGAACCCTGATCTGCATTCATACCTACACCCCGTCTTGCAAAAACTTCCCAGATCAATTTCTCATGAAGCCCATCATTGTGTATCGCGTCTGATTGCAGGATGGCATTTCTTCCATCTACGAAGCCGGGCCTGCAAGGTTGCAATTTCATTCCTTCCATCACCAGAAAGGCAGCTTTATAATTGCCGGATGAAGTATCTGTCCAATCCGGATTAAATCCATAAAGGTCAATCATCTCCCAATACATATCCCATAAGATGGCCGCCCATACTGTTCCTACACCATGAGGGACAGATTGTGTCTTGATATCATCATAAGTCAATGGGTTGATGCTCATATCAGTTGAAAAAGGGAAAACCCTGAAACCACCTTCTTCTTCATCAGCATTAACAAGGTAAGTTCCTATCCCACGTGGCAGGGTACCATCATCTCCTACCTTAGTTGTAAATATCAATCCGAAGAAATCACTCCATCCTTCACCCATCTGTTCTCCTCTATCTGCAAAGCCATCTGCATCATCATCGAAGTCAGGGAGACAACCGGTATTACTTGGGCCACCGGTTAACCTCAATGAAACACCATGAGCATACTCATGTAATATCACTCCATTGTCATAGGAAGAATCTAAAAATGGGGGTCCTTCAGCCTCCCTTTCACGAGCGGACATGATAACTTCAGAGCCATTCTTAATTGTTGTTTTAATAATATCGCAATCACTTTTCTTTAGAAAAAATGAAGGGATATTTACTTGACTTGCTCCTTCTCCAGCACCCATTGTAATCAATTCCTCTCCTGTTCCACCATCAACTCCCTCAATATTACATACCAGGGCCATCACAGCACCTGCATTTTGAGCATTTAGAACTTTTAAACTGAAATCACAACCTCCTCTATCGATTAATGTAATCTTATTATTAACATCATTAACGATTGCTCCACATCCTTCAGTAGGGTTTTCATTGTCATTGGTAACGGAAAATGCTACCTCTGCATTCACATCAATCTGATTGGGTTCTGGACCAAAATCAGCACGTCCAATTTCAAATGTTAAATCACCAAGTTCATTCGGGGCTTCGATCTGTAATATGCCTGGAAGGTTAGAAAAAAGAAACATCTGCATTCTTCCTCTTAGCCCGTCAGGCCTGGTACTAAAATTAGCATTCCCTATATCTGACCCGTCCAATCCTTCAGCTCTGACATAATCATCCTGCCGGCCGCCTAATCCGAAATTATTATCCTGGAAGTTTCCTGACAATTCTGTAAAACCAAGTAAATAAAATAGATCATGAGCCATATTATTTACATAAAATAGATTGGTCACGGATGCATTTTGACTTAATAAGGGGTTACCATTCAGGTCATTTGCAAATGTAAATGAGAGATTGTCTCCACCATCAGGTTCATTGTTCTTTGAGACATTATTGGCATCAGTATCTTCATATGCATGTACATTATTTCCCCTTGTTATGGTACTGAAGCTTCCACCATCATCTGTAGCATGCCATCCCAGAGGTGATGCATCAGGGAATTGTCCATCGTTAGCCAATGATCGACTTCCTTCCCGTGGATCAACCAATGGCAAAGGATATACTAAATATTGGGCTTCCGGAGCATTTAACATCTCATTAAATATGTCAGGCCCATGGGTGCATAATGGATCACGACCTGAAAACTTCCCTTTAGCATGGTGACAATAAATGGTATTATTGTAGGAACTTATTTTTTCTCCTGAATTGATATTAATGAATACCTCCCAGGAATCAGAAGATTGAGGATCATCCATGGTAATTTTCCATGAAAGAACAAATAGACCTTGTTGATCCATGGTATAGACCTTTTCAATTAAAATTTCTTCATCATAGTTTTTACTGCTGTATGTGGATATATTTTCCCATCTGGATGGAGCTGATTGCAATCGTTCAGGTAATTCCACTTTCATAGATTGAGCTGCTTGTAGAATAGCAGTTTCATGGCTTAAAAAACTCCCTGTACTTCTTTTTAGTCTATTATTGATTTTTTTAAAAAAACCATGTCCAGCACTGTATAGGCTTCCGTCGTGTGAAATAATTACAGGAGTAATGGATCGATCAACTGGAATGCCATAAACTGATTGTTGTAAATAATAATAAGTGAGATTTGTTTTAGGATCGGTATATTGATCAGAAATAATTAAGTTGCTGATATCTTCAGATGACAGACCCCACTTTTCGTTTTGTTTTTCCAGATGTTCTACAATGATATTGGGAATTCCCTGACCATTCATTGTTGATGCCATCATAAGCAATATCCATATCCATGTCCATGTTGTCTTTACTACCATATTATTATTGATACATCAAGTATTTGAAACGCTTGTTTCAGTTCAAAATTAATATTATGATTTGTTTTAATGTATTTCTTATTAATAAGAATGCTCAAGATCAATTGTCAGCTTCTGCAAAGGTACCAAAATGCCATAAAACTCCGGTGGGTGTAATCAATCTGCACACCTTGCCCCAGAATTCATTCACTGGTTCTGTCATTTTAACTCCTTCATATTGTTCTTTAAGATTCTGATCTATAAGATGTGCATACCATTTATCAACATCTTTTACTTCCAGGAACATCATGAAATTATCTGCCCAATCTTTAATGTAATATCTTTGAAGATAAAAACTCTGCTCGCCGGCATGCATGACACACATGTCATCTCCTTCCCATCCTAATTGAAAACCTATATCTTTGTAGAATTGTTTTTCGGTTTCATAATCTAGTGATGGAACGAAAGTCCTCATTATTCCCATTGTATTAATTTGTAGCATATTAAATTAAGAGTTTTATTAATATGTTTATTTTTGTGTAAAATAGATAGAAAACGCAGATGACAGAAGTAAAATATACAGAAGATAACATACGCTCACTTGATTGGAAGGAGCACATCAGGATGCGTCCGGGGATGTACATCGGTAAGCTTGGTGACGGATCTTCACAGGATGATGGTATCTATATATTGATAAAAGAGGTGATAGACAACTCCATTGATGAATATTTTATGGGGCATGGGAAAACCATCCATATAACCATAGAAGATGGATCTGTTACCATCCGAGATTATGGAAGAGGAATTCCTCTGGGTAAGGTGGTGGATTGTGTTTCCAAGATAAATACAGGTGGGAAATATGATTCGAAGGCGTTTAAAAAGTCAGTTGGATTAAATGGAGTAGGTACCAAAGCTGTGAATGCACTCTCTGGCTATTTTAAGGTTCAATCTGTGAGAGAGGGAAAAACCAAGGTGGCTGAATTTTCTCATGGAGAAATAACAAAAGATCATAAAATCACTAAAGTGAGTGATGAGAATGGTACCATTGTTACATTCACTCCTGATTCAACCATATTTAAGCATTACAGATTCAGAAGTGAATTTGTAGAAAATATGCTTTGGAATTATGCCTACCTGAATGCAGGTCTTAAAATCAACTTCAATGGAAAGATCCTTTACTCACGAAATGGATTGAAAGACCTCCTGGAACGAAAAAATGATGTAGAATCATTGCGTTATCCGATCATTCACCTTCAAGGTGAAGATATAGAAATAGCCCTCACTCACGGGAATCAATATGGAGAAGAATATTACTCCTTCGTAAATGGGCAGAACACAACCATGGGAGGAACCCATCTGGCAGGATTTAGAGAAGCAGTGGTTAAAACCATTAGAGAAGTCTTTAACAAAAACTATGATGCCAAGGACATTCAGACTTCTATTATAGGTGCTGTTAGTGTGAGGGTAGAAGAACCTGTCTTTGAATCGCAGACCAAGACCAAGTTGGGGTCGCAAAACATGGGTCCTGATGGTCCGACCGTAAGGACTTTTATTCTTGATTTTATTAAGAAAAATCTTGGGAATTATTTGCATAAGCATAAAGAAACTGCTGATGCTCTACACCGTAGAATTCAACAATCTGAAAGAGAAAGAAAAGAAATCGCAGGTATTAAAAAACTTGCCAATCAACGTGCAAGAAAAGCCAATATTCACAATAAAAAATTAAGGGATTGCAGACTCCATTATACTGATGGACGTAAGGTTGCTGATGAAGATAAACTATCCACCACCATATTCATTACCGAAGGGGATTCTGCAAGTGGATCTATCACAAAAGCCAGAAACGTGCAGACGCAGGCAGTATTCAGTCTGAGAGGTAAGCCATTGAATTGTTTTGGCCTGACCAAGAAGATTGTTTATCAGAATGAAGAACTCAACCTATTGCAACATGCTTTAAACATTGAGGATAGCATGGATGACCTGCGTTACAATCGAGTGGTAATTGCTACTGATGCAGATGTTGACGGTATGCATATTCGTTTGTTATTGTTAACCTTCTTCCTGCAATTCTTTCCGGACCTCGTGAGGAATGGTCACCTTTATATTTTTGATACTCCATTATTCAGGGTACGAGATAAAAAGCAGACTTTTTATTGCTACAGCGAGCAGGAAAAGCAAGAGGCCATCAGCAAATTGAGAGGAAAGCCAGAAATCACACGATTTAAAGGATTGGGCGAGATCTCACCTAATGAATTTGAGGATTTTATTGGAGAAGACATCCATCTAGAACCCGTGATTCTCCAGGAAAAAACCAAGATAGATGATATCCTCTCCTACTACATGGGTAAGAATACACCTGATCGACAGCGTTTCATCATTGATAACCTCAAGGTAGAAGTAGATGCGATCGATGAAGAAAAAGCTGTTATAGATCTCGAAACAACCGATGTTCCGGAGGTGACTGGAGAAGTATAGAAATCTGACTTTTTGTCTTACATTAAATTGTGTTCCACGAAAAAAAGCCAATTATTCCTGATTTAATGGGATGGTATACATCTTGTCTACATATGATCATCGTAGAGAAAGGAATATTCATTGCCATAATGGCATAAACTGGTGATTTTATAATGGACAATTTTTTTATTAGCAATATAGACGATGCGGATACGGTTCCGATGTTTTCATTAACGGATGAAGAAGATCCCGCTATAGGGGATAAATATTCAGAAGAAATACCTATCATCGCTTTGAGGAATACGGTATTGTTCCCTGGTGTTGTAATTCCCATTAATATTGGCAGACCTAAATCAATAGCTGCAATCAAGGCTTCAGATGGAACAGATAAGTTTGTAGGTGTACTTTCGCAAGTAGACGGGAAAATAGAAGACCCTACAATTAATGATCTATTCAGGATAGGTA
>JABDLO010000418.1 GCA_013002995.1 Saprospiraceae bacterium
GGCATCCACAGCAGCTTTAAAGGGAGGCATTGATACATTAAATAATGTTGAAGTTCCGATATCAACAGTATTGTATTCTTTACCAGCTTCTACAAAGCCATAACCTGCAAAATGTTTAGCACATGCAGCAATGGTCGAAAGATCAGCTAAGTCTTCGCCCTGGAATCCACGGACCCTGGCTGCAGCAATTTTACTACCCAGGAAAGGGTCTTCACCACCACCTTCCATTACCCGGCCCCACCTTGCATCTCTGGAAATGTCGATCATAGGTGCAAATGCCCAGGTGAGCCCTGCTGCTGACGCCTCTTTGGCAGCCAGCCTTGCTGACTGTTCAATGGCTTCCATATCCCAACTCGCAGCTTCAGCCAGTGGAATTGGAGATTGAGTCTGGTATCCATGGATTACATCAAACCCAAACATGAGTGGAATTCCAAGCCTGGTTTCTTCTACAGCAATTTTCTGTAGAGCAAAAACATCTTCAACCCCTCTTACACTCAACATAGAACCTACTTTACCAGCTCGTAGATCATCATATTTCTTCTTAGCGTCACTTCCCCCTTTAGGGACAGGTCCTGTGGCTTTCCAGAATCCATTATACTGATTCATCTGGCCCACTTTTTCTTCCAGGGTCATCCTGGAAAGAAGGTCTTCAACCTTTTGGTCAATACTTTGAGAATGGACAGTGATATTAATGAACAAGAGGATAATTGTGAAGGTGCTTAATTTCAGCATTATGGGCTTTTAAATTGATTTGGCCCTAAATGTAGGGAATTGAATGATTCTAAAAAAGATGTATTCAATTATCTGAGAAATGCAATGATTATTTCAAAATACATGTGGTATAATGATGCTGATTTTCTATAAAAATCAGCATAGTTAGAAAGTAGCGTATAAGAACTAATAAAAGAATCTTATTTTACGATGATTATTAGATTTCAATTCCATTATAAGCGGTAAGCCTATTAAATTGAAATATTAAAGGTCAATAAACGAATCTTAAAGCAAGGCGTAAAGTTTCAAATATCATCATCCATGGGAAAAAATAAATTTGTAGTGCTCGTGGCACTAATTGTCGCATTAGGAGGATTTCTAATGGGATTCGATGCTTCTGTAATTTCAGGAGTAAATAAATTCGTAGAATTAGAATTTGATCTCACCAAATTGGAACTGGGTTTTGCCGTAGCTTCATTAACCTTAACAGCGACCCTGGCCATGATGGTAGCAGGGCCATTAAGCGATCGCATCGGCCGAAAGAAAGTTTTATTCTATGCTGCGGCCTTGTATTTTGTTTCTGCTATCGGATCTGCATTTGCTCCTTCATACATCGTTCTTGTTGTAGCAAGGATGATAGGAGGATTGGGAGTAGGGGCATCATTGATTATTGCTCCGATGTACATAGCTGAGATCGCTCCTCCTGAAATGAGGGGCAGGATGGTTTCATTTAATCAGTTGAATATAGTCATAGGTATTTCTGTTGCTTTTTTTACCAATTATATGATACTGCAGTTGGGAGATTCCAGTGCTTCCTGGGCTCAGGACTTAAAATTCGGAGAATACAATTGGAGGTGGATGCTTGGACTGGAAGCGTTACCTGCTATTATTTACTTTTTTGCACTATTTGCAGTTCCCCGGAGTCCCAGGTGGCTGGCGATGAAAGGTGAGTATGGCGAGGCCCTGGATGTTATGAAAAGAGCTGTAGATGAAGAGGAAGCCGAAAAGATAATTGATTCTGTGAAGCAAAGCATGGAGGAAGAATCACATCAGAAAAAATTACCCATATCGGAATTGTTTAAGCCAGCACTTAGATTCGTTCTTACTATCGGATTGGTGATCGGCATTCTTCAACAAATAACGGGTATCAATTCGGTCTTCTTTTATGCTCCCATGATTTTTGAGCAATCGGGGATTGGCACCGATGCATCTTTCTCACAAGCTATTTTGGTAGGCCTCATCAATCTTGTTTTTACAATTATTGCTATTGCCCTGATTGATAAATTAGGGAGGAAGCCTCTATTAATTGGTGGAGTATCCGGAATTGTAGTGTGCATGTTTTTATTAGCCTATGGATTTAACAATGCTTCCTATTCACTCACAAATGATTCCATAACACAATTACCTGCTGACATTAATCGGGAACAAATAGCTCCACTTTCAGGCCAGGTATTTGAAAGTGATATCAGTTTTAAGGAGGCCGTGAGAGGTGCCTTAGGTGAGGATATAGCCAGGCAATATGAATCAGAATTGATCACCGCCTCTGTTTCAATGAATGCCTGGTTGATCTTGATTGGAATATTGGGTTTTGTTGCATCATTCGCCGTCTCACTTGGACCGGTTATGTGGGTGCTTTTTTCTGAGTTATTCCCCAATTGGATCAGGGGACTTGCCATTTCATTTGTAGGACTGGTGAATTCAGGAGTGAGCTTTGGAGTTCAGCAGTTTTTTCCCTGGGAGCTGGAAAATTTTGGAAGCTCGGTTACATTCCTGATCTACGGAATTTTTGCCGCACTTGGATTGATATTTATTGTTATGAAGCTTCCAGAGACGAAAGGTAAATCATTGGAGGAGTTGGAAAGTATATTGGTAAAGACTTAAGATAGATTAAATCTAAAAAGAGTTACCACCTATTGAGACGGTAACTCTTTTTTCATAAATATCTAAAGTGTTAAACTAGAATTTTAATTTACCATCTTTATCCCAGATGCCCCAGTAGGCTCCTACGTCTCCTTCTGCCCCTACTTTCCATGATTCATCGAAAGATGTAAAGTAGAACATCTCGATATTCTCTTGTCTTGACCATTCCTGCATGCTGATGAAATACCTTGCTGCATTGGCCCATGAAGGATTTGCATCATCCAGTGCTGTACCTTGACTTGGCCATCCTGTTTCTGTAACAATGACTTTTTTACCGGATCCAGCTGCAAGTGCCTGGTAGTACATTTGCTTGGCATGAATCAGAGTATAGTCGATGTGACAAGATTCCCAATATGGATAACAGTTGGCCAGAATCACATCGCAAGCATCAGTTATTTCTGGCTTAATACTGAATTCATAATATGCATCCACATATCCAACAGGAATGCCTGGTAAAGCTTCTTTGACTCTATTGATGTATGAGACGAGTTCTCCTTCTGACATCTCCTTTCTGTACATCACTTCATTTCCTACTGCTGCTATATCAACAAGTCCTTCATTGGCTAATTTAAGCAAGCCTGCTATCTCCTCTTCGATAAGTTCTTTGTCATCACCTATCCAGGCACCCACAAGGGTCTTCAATCCAAATTCTTTGGCCACCTTAGGGATTAATTCATTTCCTTCTATACAAGAGAATGATCGCACCCACTTGGTATATGGTGCGATGATCTCCATTCTTCTCCTGATCTGATCTTCTGTAAGAATAGCTCCGGGTTCCTGGCCTTCCTCATAAGCACTATAACATATGCCATGCATTCCTCCTTCAAGAATGTCTCGTAATTTTTCTCTTAGTTCGTCGTCGGTGAGTGATCTTAGATCCTGACCTGCAAAGGACCTTCTAAATTGTTTATTGTAAAAGTTTTCTGGTCTCGACATGATTACTTCTTATATTATTTAATGTAAATTAATTTATGCAACTTCTTTAATTAGTTTTTTTTCTTTTATCTAATTCTGCCCTGATTTCATTGGCACGTTGTTCCGTAACATCATAATCCTTCATTACCCACATGGCTAGAAGAGTACCTGCCATAGGGAAAAAACAAAAGAATGCATGTAATCCGTCCACGGCCCCTTGTTGATCTACAGTTGCGAGATCTGGGTCAAACCCCACAAAAGCAATAATGAGTCCACTCAATCCACCGGCTATAGCAAAACCAACTTTTACCATCCACCAATATATCGCTCCAAATATTCCTTCTCTACGCAAGCCTGAATTTAATTCATCTATATCAATAACATCTGCAGTCATAGACATCATGATTGTAAATAAGCTGCCTATACCAAATGAAAAAAGCGGAAGTGCCAAAATATACATCCAGGGTTTACCCGGGATGAATAAGAACCACAACATAATATATCCAATTACTGAAATTCCTTGTGATATTAAAAAAGTATTCTTCTTCCCAATTTTCTTAGACATCCAGGTAACAGTAGGTATGACTATAAATGTTGTTCCTAATGCACCTAAACAACCAAATAATGAAACCCATAAACCAGTTGCTCCAGCATCTCCATTGAATAACTTATATACTATCACAAAAAAAGTTAGGGCAGCAACGGTGTTAAATGCATTAAATATTAAAAATGTGGAAATACACAACTTCCTAAACTCTTTCAATTTAAAAGCTTCAAGAAAACTTAGTAGTATTTTTTTAAGACTATTCCCAATATTGGAAAAATTTAAGGGCTCATAATCTTTATGCACAGTAGACTCACTCTTAATAAAGATAGCAGGTACTATAGCACATATTGCGCAAGGAATCGCAACCCATATTGCAAGTTCTCTTACTGCTACATCTGCAGATGGAAACCATTCCGGATCATACATAATGACCCAGAACCAAGGTGCGATAACCCATGCCCATTCACCTATCCATTGGGCAATAGCCATAATATTGGTGCGTTCATGAAAGTCATCAGTCATTTCATAGCCCATCGCTACATAGGGTACACTGAAAATGGTGAGTCCGAGATAGAACACGATAGACCATAAAAAGAAATACCAAAAGTTATATTCAAGAGAATTTTCTCTAAAGAGTTGCCACATGAAGACATAAGCTATCCCCATCATAATTCCTCCGATAAATACATATTGTCTGCGTCTTCCCCACTTTGATTTGGTATTATCGGATATGAAGCCCATAATAGGGTCCGTAATGGCGTCAAATATTCTTGGTGCAAAAAATATCAAACCCCACATCCAGCCAGGGAATCCTAGATCTTCAACAAGTACAACCATGAAAATTCCTAGAATGGCTGGAAACATTTGATTGGCCAACATGCCTAATCCAAAAGCTATTTTTTGTCCCATTGGAACTTTACGGCGGGATGTCGTATTACTCATGCTCAGTGGGTGTTTGTGTACTTTAGTTTTTTAGAATGTTAATAATTAAAAGACACCTCTACAATTCTTCTGTAAGTACACGTTTATTCTGTCTACTTCTGTTGCTCCAGCAGGCATATCAGCATCCTCAAGCCCGGGATACGATTCCTGATTCTTCCAATCGAGAATGGTAGTACTAAAAAACTCTGAAGCCGATGCATCTGCCTCGTAAACAATGAGCTCATATTTTTCGCCATAATCACCGCCAAACCGGGTAACTACCTGCCATTCTCCGTCTCTCTTATAAGAAGTATTGGTGTGGTCAGACTGAGGATAATATTTGTTATCAGAAGGTTTTAATAATACCCAGATATCTTTTTCATGGCCTTCAGGATAAACGCCCATGGCAAGAATTCTACAATCAACGGAGTCTGCTTCAATAGGTGAAATCACTTTTACGGAATTAACAGGACCTTCAATCTGTAATTCGTTTCCCCGGGAGATTTGTTCCATCTGACTACTTACATATCCTACATCAGAAGTATAACTACCGAATATGATCATTAGTACTCCCAGTATTCCCAGCGGTATACCTACCTTAGGGTTGATGAGCTTATTAGAATCTTTCTTGCCGAGACTGCTGAGAACTGCTATGCCAATGAGAACAATCCCCACTAATATGATTAATAATTTTGCTGACATTTTTTTCTTTTTTAATTGACTTAATTACAATGCACCTCTTCTTTCTTCCAATTCGGCTTTTATTTCTCTTGCTTTTTCTTCAGAAAGGCCGTAATTCCACATGACCAAAATCGCTAAACCTGCTGTGACAGCCGGGATGATAATATCTGCGACTCTTAATTGGTTAAGGGTTTCAATTGATTGGGTGGCAGCATTTCCATCAAATCCTACCCATTTAAGCACAGCTCCACCGACTATCAAAGCTAAAGCCTGTCCTAATTTTACTGTCCACCAGTATATCGCTCCGAAGGTACCTTCTTTACGCGGCATTCCATTTTCTAGTTCGTCCAGATCGCAGATGTCAGCAGTCATACTCATCATCAATGTGAACAAACAACCGAGACCAAAAGCCATCAATGGTAGTGGAAAAAACATAAGTAAAGGATTATCCGGATTAAAGCCCCACCATTTCAAACCATAGCCGATAATTGAAATCGCGGTAGAAATGATAAAAGCATTCTTTTTTCCCCATTTGTTTGCCATCCAGGCTACAATTGGAATCACCATAAAAGCTGTAATTACGGCAAGAATGGTGGAGAACCAAGCAGGCCACGTTCCTGCAGCAGCATAATCACCATTAAACAAATAAAACAAGATGATGAAAAAACTGAAAGATGCCACAATTTGAAAACCATTGAAAACCAGAAAAGTAGCACCACATAATCTTAGAAATGGTTTATGTCTGAATACTTCTATTATCCCTTTGAATAAGTTTTTAAATATGTTAACCAGTTCTTTCATTGATATTTCCTGGCGATTCTCGATTTTGCTGGAGTCAATACCTCTACAAAAGATCGCCGGCAAGACGCCAAAGATAATAGCAATTACCCCAACAATGATGGATAGTTTTCTCACCCCTTCAGCTTGTGTAGCAAAGAGGTTTTCATCTGCGATTAAAACCCAAAACCAGGGTACAACCATCCAGGCTACCTGTCCTACGATATTGGCCAATCCCATGAGTCTTGTTCGTTCATTATAGTCAGATGTCATCTCATACCCAAGTCCAATAAGTGGAGTTGAAAAGACTGTATTGGCTATGATGAAGATCGCCGATATTATAAGAAAGTACCAAAAATTATAGTCCTGTGAATTGTTTTCATCCATCTGCCAGAGCAAAATAAACAACAGACCTGTAAGGATGGCCCCAACAAAAATAAAAGGCCTTCGCCTTCCCCAACGGGTATTTGTATTGTCAGAAATATAACCCATTATAGGATCCGATATGGCATCGACCAATCTAGGTAAACCACCGAGTAATCCCGCTAGAAAGGGATCCATGCCAAAGGCTGTAAGGAGGAAAAACATAAATATGGCCAAAGCTCCTGGCATTAAATTATTAACCAGGTGACCCGACCCGAAAGCCGCTTTTTGTATGAGCGGTACCCTGTCCTTTGCCGGTGTTTTGTGATCTGACATAGTTATATGTTTATAATTATTGTTTGAATTGCTTTAGCGTCTATACTTATATTTTTTTGATTATCTGCCAATGCCATCTCATAGTTTTTTCTTTCTTCTGTCGGATTAAAAACTACAACAGCAATGCTGCCATCTGGATTTTTAGCAGCTGTAACCTGAAGATCGGAAGTTGAATGATCCACACCTATACGTTTTGCTCCGGGTCTTATAAATTTGCTGAAGTGAGCAAGTGTGTAATAAATTGGAGTGAAATAAACATCGTCAGCTTCAGGGTCAACAATGACCGGAGCAACACACCAATTTTTAAACCAGTTGGGACCTCCTTGTCGGTCCAGTACCATATTCCAATCCACCCATCCATCTACCCAATTGTTAAGACACCCAATAATATCTCTTGCATATCTGTACACAGGGACATATTTGGGATGGTATTTTTTGTCTTCCTCAGGTGCCCAGTCATATCCCCAGTCGGTTCCTTCCTTGGACCAATACCAGGCATCGTCCTGCCAGTGAGGAATTTCAGCATCAACACATGCTTCTGATTGAATCAAATGCTTGTCAGGAGCCTTTTTATGTGCGTATTGAAGTTGGTCCGGAAATACATCATAAGTACTTGCATACCAGTGAATCGCAGTGCCTGCATAATATTTCTTTGAAGCTTCATCCCTAAACATTTCATCTACCCACTCTTCCAGGTGTTCACGGTTTTGGTCGTAGCCTAGAATTTTTACATTTCCCTTACCATCTTTCTCTAATTGAGGTCCTAGATGATTTACAACGAAATCTGTCATTTCCTTAGGTGTATAATGCATGCTTTCCCAGTTGTTGCCGTTTCCAAGAGGTTCATTTTCAACTGTTAATCCCCAGATGTCAATACCTTCTGCAGCATAAGCATCGATATACTTTGAAAAAAACAATGCCCAAGTATCATAATATTCAGGTAGCAATTGTCCACCTACCCAGTCATTATTGTCTTTCATCCAGGGTGGGGCAGTCCATGGTGATGAAAGGATTTTAAATCCATCAGATGAAGCAGCCATTGCCTCCTTGATCATAGGGATAATATCATCCTTATCTTCCTGAATGCTGAAATCCTTCAATTCTTTATCAGGCTCGGGAGTATAAGAATACTGACTTAATGAAAAGTCACAGGAGTTGATGTGAGTTCTTGTCAGTGAATACCTGGCTCCTGAATCTCCAAAATATGCTTCTATGATTTTAGCTCTATTTTCTTCACTTAATTGGTTTAACAGATATGCTGTAGATTCTGTAAATGATCCTCCAAATCCGGTTATGGTTTGAAATTGTTCTTCCGGGTTGAGTGTGATTGTTCCCGGATTTTCTCCTTCAGTGAACTCTGTTAATTTGGTGAGTTGATTGCCACTTGCAGAAGTTTCAAAAACTTCAACGTTTAGTTCTTTATCGGCACAAGATTGGGTCATGATTGTTAATAGGAATAATGCAAAAAGTAGGTTGAGTTTTTTCATATTATTTTGTTTTAAAGGAAGGTGTCATTTCTGAGGTTCCATTACAGATCCCAATTCTGATTTAATGGGTGGCATGTAGACATCTTTCATTAATTCGTCTTTGTTGCCATCATAAGTTTTTGTGATAGGATTACCTCCTCTGGTAAATCCTTCAAAAGTACCTTTATCTACATGGCCCCACAAAGCATATTTTGCTTTCCCTTCAATGGTAAATAATCCGAAGAAATTCTCGGATCCTCCTGGATTTCCTGCATCTTTCCAGATTTCATCAAAAGCTTCAAAATAAAAGCAAGAAATTCCTTCAGAGTTGGTCCATTCACGCATTAAATCATAAAATCTGGCCTCTTTATATTCATCTGTTGCCTGTGATCCATCTTTACCATAATGGCCATTTGAAAATGAGGCCCAACCCGTCTCTCCTATATGAACGGGTTTATCTATTCCCAGGCCTTTCATATAGTCCACGACACTTTTAAATTGAGATTTTGCATAATCGCGGGCTCTGATCATGGCACTTTCAATTTTTTCTGAATCTGATAGATCGGCTTCACTTTCAGCTATGCCCCAGAATACCGGGTTGTAGTGGGTATCATGCATAGGGTAAGTATGGATAGAAACGTAGTCTACAGCACTGAAAAGTTTGGTCAGGTCTTCAGTGTGATAAACATCTTCACCACCTCCCCATGATGCAAAATTATCTGAGCTTGTAATCCATAAACCTTCTGGTAACTCTCCTGATCGTTTTAGTTCCTGTAGGTGATTCACCCACTTGAGGATTACCCAGGCCTGGACGTAATAACTGGCAGCCCATTTAACCATTGCTTCATTTCCTACAGCAATAACTTTTACAATATCAGGATATTCATTGGCCATTTTAACGGCTCTTTCTATTTCAGCACGGTTTCCATCTTCATCTTCTGCATCGTGATTAGGGGGAATGTCTGTCCAGGCATTAAGACAATCTATCCATGCACCAAGCATGACATACATCTCAAAACCCTCTTCCTCCTCTTTTAATTGCTTAATGGCTTGTAAGACGGTTGTTGCATGCTGAAGCTTGGTGTTATAGGTCCTCAGGACTCTTATACCCATAGCAAAGAGAATTTTCATATCCTCTTTTATTTCTTCAACAGTCGGCTGGATATCCCTGGAATTTTGCCTATATCCCCCATATGATATGGCTTGATACTCTGGATTACCTAAAATATCTTTTGCTGTCACTTTCTGTTCTGTTTTAACTTGATTGTCCTTATTATCTATTTTCTTTCCACTACATGAAAAAAAACACGTAATGATAGCAATTGAAATAAAAAGTCTGGTGGATTTTATGAATGTGTTGTGTGTCATCTTAATAAATCGGGATTTAAATAGACATTTATCTGTGTAATCTTACCTGTCCTTTCGAAAAGTTCATCACTTGATGCTTTATTAAGTCCAAGCCCATCAATCTCTAAGTTTTCACCATTATTGTAGATGATCTCGATTGAATTGTGATCAGACAGAGAATAAATGATAGGGACCTGGCAATACGTAAAAGCAAGAGCACCTTCACTCATCTGAATTTCCTTTTGTTCCTGGTATACATTGATATACTTGAAAGTTCCAGGGGCTTTTAAGAACTCTGTACGTCTCAATAATCCGGGACGGAAGAACAATTTTCCATTAATAACGAAAACTCCCAATTCACCAAAACGACAAAGAATATCTTCCTTTACCTGTCCTGTCATGCCCGGCTGCTGAGCACCTTTGCCTGATGGTGTATGTGAATACGGATCTGTAGGGAAGGCACCATATAATGAAGGAGATTTGTGAACACCAATTCCTTCATTAATCTCATAATAATGCTCTAAAAGCCTTCCTTTTACACTTTCATCTTCATTTTCCCTGATGGCTTTTAAACAACACTCCTGAACTGCCAATAACAGCTTGGAAACCATATGCCAATATATAGAGCCTAACCCTTCATAACCATAGAAGGTGCCTGACCTTCCGGTAAATGCTTTATGGTTGAATATTTCTTCAAAGATGTCCAAGACCTGAGTCTTTTCTTCTTCAACCAATCCAGCATATTCTGTCTCAGAAAGAGCATTGAGCGATTCCGCAAGATCGTTGGCATTTCTGAAATTACCATTGAAATGAAATCCACCTTTGAGATCTTTTTCAATAATGCTTTGATTACCATCACTGATCAATTTGGAAAGGAGGTTGGATTTTTCAACAGCTTCTGCGGGGATGTCATTTTTCTCCATAAATCCAGGAAGGTCCTTGTTTGGATAAAGCAGGTAACTATATTGGTCTTCCCTGAAAAGTTTACTTGATTTCAATCCATCTAACACTTTTAAAGCTTCATTGGAGGATAGAAAACCGGAACTAAGTACTGCTACCTGCCCCTCTAACATTTCGCTCAGATAAGAAATGGAGATCTCATCATTATCCTCAATTGTCAATAAGTTATAGGCATGATATAAATTGTCAGGTCTTTTATTCTTGTCAATTGAATGTTCAAGATGTTGAACTGAAACTGACGTGAAGTCTTTTAAGTCTTGTAGTGATATTATACATTTTTCTCCTGAGAAGGAATGCTCATAAATCCGGTTGCGATAATTACTTCCTGCTTTACCTAACTGATCTACAATGAGCTTTCTATCTGCATCAGAAATGATTCCTGATAATATTGGAAGACTCTGCTTTAGTGTCTTATGGACATCAGAAAAGAATTCAGCTAACTCAACTGATATTTTACATTCATTTATCTCAGATTGCTCAAATAATTCTTCAAAAAATTTCAAGAATCTTCTTAGATAATAAAGCGTTACCATAGAAACTCCATTCCCAACCAGAGCATTATTCGCATCATTCCATTCAGGCCTCTGGGTGTTCATCCAGATTCCCCCTTCAGGAATAAAGTTGGACATTTTTGACAGAAGTGTAGCCATGATTTTCTCAAGAAAATTGGTATGATATATAGATCCATTTGCATCTTCAAGTAATGCTCCATCCGCTCCTATTGCTGCTCTTTTATGTCTGATTACTTCATCTCCTTCAACATCAAATTCTATGGTGTCTTTAGGATTCTTTAAAATGTCCTCATAGCTTTTTATTTTATATGGAACATTGGCATAAACGAAGATTTCCTGATCGAAATAAGATTCTAACTGACCCGGATTGTGTTTTTGAATCAGTTCTAAAAACTTGAGCAGGTAAATGATCTGATGATCACCCCAATATCCAATGTAAGACCATGGGTCATCCGGTTCAATAATTTCCCAGTCAAACCCATCTTTTGTAACTCTGTAAGGATTATAGCCATCGAAGGTTGATGCATTTAGGAATTTATGCATCATGCTCTCAAGGAATAGCGGGTAAGATAGGGCAAGGGCTTCCCAGTTCTGGAATATATCTCTCCAATTACCCTCGTAATCTAATATTTTGGATCCATCGACTTCACTCCGTGTATTTATGGAGAATTTATTCCAGGGTCTACTTGGATCTCCATGCCTTCTACTGAACTTCAAGGGCAAATACTCGAGACAGAGTCTTTTGAAATTGGGGTCCTGACTCTTTGATGCTAGTTTTAATAATCTTGCTTGAGAAAAAGTTTCCGGTAACTGATCGATGAGATCATTGTTTATTTCAAAGGATTTATTGTTTGCTTTTTCAACATATTGGCTGAAATCCCATTTCTCAATATTGTAATTGTCATCAAATATTCCACCTCTCATAATGTTGAAAAGTGTATTAGAGAAGTGTCTGGAATCTTTGAATTGATCGGCAGTCATTTGAAGACCATCGGCAGAAGCATTAATTTCAATTAATTTCTTGGTGCCAAGCTGTATGTCTTGAATTAAACTATCTTCGAGGGCTTGTTGATCATTTTTAATCAACTCTTGAATTTCTAGTATATCGGCTTGAGTTTGATTTACATTAGCAACGATCTTCCATTCTCTTTCTTCATGAGCTGAAAGACTTAACTCAGCATGGAGAAAGTAAGCTCCTTTTTCAGCTTTTATATCTCTTTCTTCATGAATTTGTAACCCTTTTCGGAATTTTTTTAATTGTAAAGAAGAGAGCAATACTTTGGGTTTTTGCAACCCCAATGACCATGCAATATTGGCTTTAAGAGCCTCGCTAGGTTCAGCTTTATCTACGATAATGGCACTCAAAGCAAAGATGCCTATCCTTGCAGAATGGACGAGTTCACTTCTTTTGTAAGCATCCACAAGGTTACTGGTGTTATTCTGGGTGTATGAGCCCACACCGTAAGGAAGAATATTTTGGATGCCATCCAATATTGTAATGTCTGTTTCTTGTTCTCCTTGATTACTCAGGAAAGACTTTCTAACAAAACCAAACCTGTCACTGGAATTCCATTGGTATTTAAAAGTGAGGTCTAAATCATGATTAATCTCTTCAAATAAGACTTTATTTCCATAAATATTCTTGTAGAGATTTCGAGTGACTCGATACATTCCATCAAATCTTTCTGAGAATGGTTCCCATATAAAGGACTTGTTGGCTTTCTGAATCTTAAAGATGGATTTACTTCCAGTAACCTCTACAGACTCTGTAATCTTATCGTCTGTATAATATGGAAAAATAGAATACTCAGCATTCTTTCTTCCAGCACTCAATCCACCATTACTTGATATAAACATCCAGTGATCTGATTCACTGACTATGCTCATAAAGAATGGCCTCATTGAGTCACTATTGGAGATTTTATAAAAGGATTCTCCTTCAATAATAACCTTAGATAATTCGGCTTCTCTACTAATATTGTTGTTTTCAATCATCCTCGGGGATCGATTTAGCAATTAAGAAAAAATTAAAGTGCACACTTTAATCATAGGCTAATAATGCCTTAAATAGCTTCCTTAAAAAGAGAACACAAATGTAACTATTCAGCCTTATAAACCCTAACATAGTCAACACTCATGGTTTGAGGAAAGACTGTACTTGAATTTGGATTTCCTGCAAAAAAACCACCGACCGCAACATTGAGAATTAAGTAGAAATCGTCATTAAAAACCCATTCACCAGGAACGTCATCTGATGAAATGCCCTGATATTTCTTTCCGTCTACAAAGAAATCAATATTATTTTCTTTCCATTCAATTGAAAAGACATGATATTCTGTATCAAACCTAGAATTGGTTATTGAATAAGTTCTGGTGATAGGTGATCCTCCGGAATATCCGGGACCATGAATGGATCCATGCATCTTGGTCTGTTCCTGTCCTCTGAGCTCTACTATGTCTATTTCACCACAATCAGGCCAGTCATCTGTTCCATTGCAACACGAACCGTCATTATTCAAGATTGGATCACATTCTGTCCCTAACATCCAGAATGCAGGCCATATTCCGGCTCCAAAAGGCATCTTAATGCGGGCTTCAATTCTTCCGTATTTCGTTTCGAATTTACCTTGAGTTGTTATTCTTGCGGAATTATAATTGGCACCTAAATAATTTTCCTGTCTCGCAATGATGGAGAGGTTGCCCTCTCCATCCAAGGATACGTTTTCAGGTCTGTCGGTTGTATATTCTAATTGATTATTTCCCCAGGCGGTTCCCACATTGTATCCCCAATTGGATGCATCAGGTGATTGCCCTTGAGGTCCTTCAAAGTCGTCTTCCCATACCAATTCCCACTGCATATCCTCATTGTCTGAGGAATCTGAACAAGCCCACAATCCAAGGAAAAGAATCAAAGAGCATGAGATCCTAAACGTATATAATATATTCTCTTTCATGACTCGTTGTTTATATTATGATACTTAAACCATGAATTGCATCAATTTCCACTGAATCGAATATTATCAAAATAAACTACATTATCGGAGGTTCTTCCATCAAGATTGAAGTCTGGAAATACTACAATCTGATCCTGATCTATCGTCGATGGGTGTCCAATTCTACTTGAAAAATCGAATGTCAATTCTTCCCACTGGTTCACCAATGTATTGGCCACTTTTAATTCTCCCAGTGCCTCTCCATTTGGTTTGACAAACTTTATCCCGACATCACTTATAACACTCTTATACACCATTATCTTAACAATGGCATTTGATGCGTCTAAAGTGAAAGTGGTAAAGTCAACTCCATGCATGGTTTCACATCCTACCCAAGGTTGTCCAGCCTGAAGTGCTGTAAATTTAGCTACAGTTGCTGAAGTATTTATTCCTGATGCATCAGGATTAG
Organism: Saprospiraceae bacterium; assembly: GCA_013002995.1. Lineage (GTDB taxonomy): Bacteria > Bacteroidota > Bacteroidia > Chitinophagales > Saprospiraceae > JABDLO01. The sequence continues at coordinate 14,859 of JABDLO010000418.1, forward strand.
CAACGATTTCTACAGGAGGATTTGAGTCATTCTCAAATACTGACCATGTCCAGTTGGCTCCAAATCCTGAAGGTTCAAAATCAATAGCAGAGTCCAGATTATACTCACCTCCGCTTCCACTATCATCAACATAAAAATAGATGTTATCTATATAAACTTCACCAATATTCATTAGATCTATTACCACCTGCTGGATATTTGCTTTAGCACCCAGACCCAGCGACTCAAGTACTGTGAATGGAATATCGTATGAAAGCCACATTCCTTGTGCCATTGGAGGTGTTGTCCCAGTGTTGATGTTTATTAGTGCTTCAGTAGCTCCACTTCCTGGAATGTCTACTAATTTTAATAAGAAATTAGATTCAGCAGCTACTGCATTAGGGAACCACAAGTCAAATCTGAAATTGGTCATTCCTGCTGCTTCTGCATTGATTTGATTTCCTCCTAGTTCAAGGACTTGGAAGCCACCTCCACCTTCACCATCTGGAGAGGTATACTTTAATGCTCCATCACCCATCAGGTCTGCTTCTTCAAATATAGCATTGCCATAGAGATTAAAGCCGTCATTGGGTACATTAGAGTAGGCATTGCTGTATATCGAAATTACATCTTCAGCTGGTTGTGTTGGAATTGGGGCGGGCATATCAGGTGCCATGCTTCCTACACCACCTCCATTTCCATCTTTGTAGAAGTAGATATTATCCAGGTAAACTGCACCTGCATCCATTAAATCAACCACCACTTGCTGAATATTGGCTTTTCCACCAAGACCGGCAGCCTCTAATTCAGAAAATGGAAAATCAAATGATAACCATGATCCCTGAGAAATGGCAGGATTGCTCATGCTATTGACAAATATCAATGCTTCAGTAGGACCACTTCCGGGAATATCAACAAGTTTTAGCAAGAAATCAGAATCACCGGTGATCTCATCAGGAAACCATAGGTCAAATCTGAAATTGGTCATACCAGCTGCTTCTGCATTGATTTGATTTCCACCTAATTCAATAACCTGGAATCCACCACCACCTTCAACGGGAGAATACTTCAGAGCTCCCTCGCCCATCAGGTTTACTTCTTCAAATATTGCATTTCCATATAGGTT
>JABDLO010000424.1 GCA_013002995.1 Saprospiraceae bacterium
ATCCTATGGTATGGCTGATCTTATTATAATTAGAATAAATGGCGGGAATATCACCAGGTCTTCGAGGTCCCATTGTATAATTAAGCTTAAAGTTATTAACCCGTTCGAAAGCTTCGATGACTTCAAGAACTGTAGCTCCACTTCCTATCCCGAGATTAAAAATATCCAATTGAGTTTCTTGTTTTCCGGATAAAACATGACTCATGGCCATAGTATGAGCTCGTGCCAGGTCCATTATATGGATGTAATCTCTGACACAACTTCCATCTCTTGTATTGTAATCTCCTCCATATACTGTAAGCTGTTCTCTTTTACCAATTGCTGTCTCAGTAATAGCAGGAACGAGATTAGCAGCCTTGTTGATCGGAGATTCTCCCATAAATCCACTGGGATGAGCCCCCGCCGGATTGAAATACCTCAGCATGATACACTTGGTATTCATTTTATTGATGCAATCTTTAATGATTTGCTCACCCATTTGTTTTGTAGCCCCATAAGGTGAAGCTGCGGGTTGAAGAGGTGTATTTTCATCGACAGGAGAAGAATCAGGGATTCCATAAACGGTACATGAAGAAGAAAAAATCAACGAGTCCACATTGAAATCTTTACAGACACTAAGGATATTGATCAATCCATTTATATTATTGTGGTAGTATTTCAAAGGTTTTTCTACCGATTCTCCTACTGCTTTAAGAGCAGCGAAATGAATGACGCCCCGAATCTTACCATGTTTTTTAAAAACTTCCTCTAATGCAACTTTATCACAGATGTCAATATCATAATGTGTCACCTCAATTCCTGTAATTTCATGTATCTGCGAGTAGGTCGTGCTATCAGAATTGGTATAATTGTCAATACTGATCAATTCATACCCTTGATTGTGTAAGTCCACAATGGTGTGGCTACCGATATATCCTGCTCCTCCTGTGACAAGAATCTTATCCATCATATTGAATCAATTGAATATTTATACATTTGTACCGGACCAAATATAGGCGAAAGACATGGAAGTTTCTGAATTGAAAAAAATTTGCGAAAGCTTAATAGACATCTCCATAAAGGCAGGAGAAAAAATAATGGAGGTATATCAATCTGCAGATTTCTCAGTAGAGCAGAAATCAGATGACTCGCCACTCACAAAAGCAGACTCTGAATCTAATGACGTGATCTGTGAGGGGCTTGAAAAATTAGAAATAAAATTTCCGATCATTTCAGAAGAAAATAAAGAAATATCTTTTGATTCCAGGAAGGATTATGAATATTGCTGGATGGTAGATCCCCTGGACGGTACAAAGGAATTCATAAAACGGAATGGGGAGTTTACGACCAATATTGCATTGATCCACAAAGGCTCACCAATCATGGGTGTGGTTTATGCTCCGGTTATCAAGCAAGTTTATTACGCCATTAAGGGAGATGGAGCATGGATGAGCAGCAATGGACAAGCTAAGAGACTTAAATCCAATTCATTTACAATGCAAGATCCAGGCTTGAGAGTGGTATGTAGTAGATCTCACCTTAATCCTGAAACCCAGGCTTATGTTGATGATTTATTAATTCCTGAAACAGTGAGTAAGGGCAGTTCTCTTAAATTTCTGATTCTGGCAGAAGGTGGAGCTGAATTATACCCACGATTGGCGCCAACCATGGAATGGGATACTGCTGCAGCACACATCATCCTGGAAGAAGCAGGGGGCAAGGTCATTGAAGCCTCTACCGGTCAACCTTTAAAATACAACAAGGAGAACTTGCTTAATCCACATTTCTTCGCAACAGGATCTGTAAGTGACTAGATGTATTCTGTCATAATCATCGCACGCAACGAGGCAAAACACATCCTTGCTTCTATTGAATCAGCATTCAAGGTCACTGATGATGTGGTTGTAGTAGATTCAGGCTCATCAGATGATACGGTGACCATTGCTAAAAAAGCCGGAGCCAGAGTCTACGAATATGGGTGGCATGGATATGGTGGCAACAAAAACTTTGGCAATCAGCAAGCCAAAAACGATTGGATTATTTCTATTGATGGAGATGAAATCATCAGTCCAGCACTCATTGATACAATCAATCAGTTGATTCCGGAAAATCAAACAGTTTATCAATTGAATAGTATGGTCAACTATGCCGGCAGATGGATTAAACATTCTGGTTGGTACCCCAGGTGGAAGCACCGCATGTTCAATAGAAAAGAATGCAAGTGGAATGATGCCCTTGTACATGAAGACCTGACCCCTTTGGATGATAAGAAAATCATCAGACTTAAAGGTGATCTGCTACACTACAGCTATTCAAGTATTTCAGAGCATAAAGATAAAGTGAAAGAATATGCACATCTAAAAGCGAGAAAATGGATAGAACAGGGGAAAAGACCTTCGATCGGAAAGAGATATTTAGGGCCATTCTTCAATCTCCTCAAGACGTATGTACTTAAATTTGGATTTCTGGATGGGAAGGCAGGATGGACCATTGCCCGTATCGATGCAACCATGGCAAGGGAAGAAATAAGTCAATATGATCGTTTGATTAAAAACTCCGGATTATGAATATCCTGCATGTTTCTTCGGCCACCTCCTGGAGAGGGGGAGAACAACAGTTGGTCAATCTTATGAAAGGATTGGACGAAATTCACATCACCAGCCATCTTCTATGTCCTGAAAATAGTCCTCTTGCTCTACATCCTCATGAGGAGATTTGTTACCTGCATACATACAGGAAGTTTTCTTCATTTAATCCCGTTACAAGTATAAAGCTCTTGACCCTGGTTAATCGCCATCACATTGACATCGTTCATGTCCATGATTCGCATGCTCATAATTACGCCGTTACAGCAGCCACTCTCGGCATGAAATGTCCAATAGTGGTCTCACGGAAGGTCGATTTTCCTACCAGTTCCACATCTAAGTACAACCACGCTTCCATCAAAGCCATAATATGTGTTTCATATCATGTAAAATCAATTCTTGAGCCTACCATTAAGGACAAAGGACTACTACACGTTATTCATGACTCAATTGACCTGGGTAAGCGATCTCATAAGACCATAAACCTTAGAAAACGATTTAATATCCCTGCTGACCACTGTGTAGTCGCCAATATTTCTGCCCTGGCAGATCATAAAGACTACCCCACCTTCCTTAAAACTGCAAAAGAATTAGACTCATCTGAGCAACCCTTTACTTTCTTAATCATAGGAAGTAATGCCGGGGAGGAACAAAACCTGAAGAAACTTTGGAAGGAACTCAATATAAAATCTCAGGTCATTTTTACAGGTTATCTGCTGGATGCCCAACTGGCCCTCAATGAAATAGATGTTTTCTTATTTACCAGTAAAGAGGAGGGTCTGGGATCAACCCTTCTGGACGCTATGTTGTATGAAGTCCCTATAGTAAGCACAGCAGCTGGAGGAGTCCCTGAAATAATCAACCATAATGTAAATGGATTGCTGGCTCCCATTGGCGATTGTAAGCAGTTGGCAGATCACATTCTGACCATCAGAAAAGACAATGACCTAAAAGAAAAATTGACTTTCAATGCCCTTAGAGCTGTAAATCAACTTAGTTTTCAGTCAATGGCGAGTAAAACACTCGCTGTATATCAAGATATATTAAATAATTAATTAATCTATACTGGATTGTTTATTAATAATTTATAAGATATTTACTATTGATATAATATTCTCACATTTATTCCTGTTATTAACAGACACTGATCATGAAGTATTCCCATATGAAATTTATAGTATTCATAGTTCTAATAATGTCATCTTGCTCTTCGCCCAAAGATGTCGTAGAGACCAAAGACATCATGTTGATGAATTATGAATCATATCCTTTATTATCAGAAGTATTGCTGAAAGCAGAAAAGGAGGATAAAATCATATTTATTGACATGTATGCCGATTGGTGCCTTCCATGTAAAGTAATGGATGAGGAAGTATTCAATGATAAGGCAACAGCAGATTTTATGAATACTAATTTTATTAACTATAAAGTGAATGGGGAAAAAGGCGAGGGTCCTGATCTTGCCGTTCTCTACCAGGTAAAAGGATATCCAACCCATCTTTTTATTGATGCCAGAGGTAGAGTTCTCGAGAGAAATTTAGGAGGATTGGGATTGGTATCGTTTAATGTACTGGCAGAAAGAGTACTAACCATGCACAAAGCTCAATAGTTAAGACAATTCACTTCCGTGGAAATATTCCCAGATATTTTTACTAACTTTTTTACCCAGTTTTTCTTCCAGGTTTTTGCGTTCTACCTTTTTAAGTTTTTCAACACTTCCATATTCTTTAAGAATCCTCTGTGCCGTCTTCTCCCCTATTCCTGAAATCTGCGTCAATTCAGTTCCAAGAAAAGCTTTTGACCTTTTATTCCTATGAAACTCTATCGCAAATCTATGCGCCTCATTCCGGGCATGTTGGATAACTTTTAAGGATTCAGACTTTTTATTGATGTGGAGTGGAATCGGATCATGTGCAAAATATATTTCCTCGAGTTTCTTGGCTATGCCGATGATGGTTACATCTTCCAGGATCTCCAATTTCTCCAGACTTTTCACAGCAGAGCTCAATTGCCCTTTTCCACCATCTATAATGATCAATTGAGGAAGTTTATCACCTTCTTTGATCATTCTGTAATAGCGTCTGTACACCACTTCCTCCATCGAAGCAAAATCATTGGGTCCTTCTACCGTCTTAATATTAAATCTGCGGTAGTCCTTGGATGAGGGCTTCCCATTCTTGAAGACCACACAACTGGCAACAGGATTGGATCCCTGGATATTGGAATTGTCAAAACATTCAATATGGTAAGGCAAGACGTCCATATGAAGATCTTCCTTCATTGTTTTCAGAATCCGCTCAGCAGCAGTTACTTTCTTTTTCTTGTTGAGTTCCTGGATCTTTCTTTGGTGGGTGAAATACTTGAGGTTTTTATCGTTTAATTCCAGCAATTTCCTTTTCTCACCACGTTGAGGTACGATGACTTCAATCTCATCTATTGTATTTACATCAAATGGAACGACGATCTCCGGAGCCACACTATTGAATTTCTCCCGAAGGTGTGGAATAGATAATTCAAGAATATCACGATCAGACTCATCCATCCGTTTTTCGATTTCAATCATATCGGTATTGATGAGAGAACCATTTATGACCTTCAGGTAATTGACAAATGCCACTTTCTCCTCTGAGGCTATGGAAAATACATCAACATCCTTGATGTGTGCACTTACAACTGTTGACTTAGCCTGGTAATCCTCAAATGTATCGAGCTTCTCTTTTAATTCATGAGCCAACTCAAACTGCATGGTCTCTGCATACAAGGCCATTTCTGCCTTGATGAAGTCCTTCACCTGTTTAAGATTGCCCTTTAATATATTTCTGACCTGATCAATCTTTGCATTGTAATTCTCTTCTGATTCTTTGCCCTCACAAGGTCCTTTACAGTTTTTAATGTGGTATTCAAGACATACTTTAAACTTTCCCCTGTTGATATTATCTTCTGAAAGATTGTAAGAGCAGGTTCTGATCTGGAATAGTCGCTTGACAAGATCTAAAACAATCTTAGCCCTATACTTGGAGGTGTATGGACCGAAGTAGGTACTCCCGTCTTTGATGACTCTACGAGTAAAAAAGACCCGAGGAAATCGTTCCTTTTTAATACAGATATAACTGTACGATTTTCCATCTTTTAAAGAGACATTATATCTTGGGAGGAATTGCTTAATCAATGTACTTTCCAGTAACAAAGCATCGTGTTCTGTCTCAACAATGGTATATTCTATCCTATGGGAATTCTTAACTAATGTTCTGGCCTTGTAAGGAATGTGTTTCTTCTCTCCAAAGTATGAGCTCAACCGATTTTTAAGATTCTTTGCCTTTCCTACGTAAAGGATATCTTCCTCCTCATCAAGGAATTTATATATCCCTGGTTGTTTGGGTAATGTAGGTGCTATTTTCTGAAAGTCCTCTGTGGTCATATCAACTATAATGTGGCTTCAATACCCTTCAATATATAATGAGCTGATTTAGGATTGGTTGCAAGAGGAATATTATGAACATCACACAACCTCAATAACATCTGTACATCGGGTTCATGTGGATGCTTATCAAGTGGGTCTCTAAAAAAAATAATTAAGTCAAGATCTCCTGTAGCCAGCATTGCTGCAATCTGTGCATCTCCTCCTTTAGGACCAGAAAGTAACTTGGTAACATTGTATCCTTCCTTCTCAATATGTCCTCCGGTAGTTCCAGTCGCATAGATGGTTGCCTTCTTTAGAAATTCTTTATTACTATTCACAAAAGATACCATCTCAGGCTTTTTTCCGTCATGTGCAATTAAAGCAATATTGATCATAAGTTAATTAACTCTTTTTTAAATCGTATTACATGGTAATCATTATCAAATGTAGTACTTTCAGTTGTCTTAAAAAGATTCACTATTAAAACAATTTAAAACAAAAATATCCTTTCCAAAATGATGAAAATATTAACCTTTTTTATCCTTCTGCTGATGGTCACACCATTGATGTCTCAAAAAAAGGCGATGACACCTGAGGTATACAATGAGTGGAACAGAATATCAGACACACGCATCTCTAATGATGGAAACTGGATTGCTTATTCCCTTTCCACTGAAATTGGAGACAAGACAACCATTCTTTATAATACAAAATCCGGAGTTTCAACAACCATGGAGAGAAGTTCTGCCCCGAGATTTGACGCTGCCTCCAGCAATCTGATCATTTGGCGTAAGCCGGCTTATGATCACATCAGACAACTTAAACTAAAGGATACTAAAAAAGATGATCTGCCAGGTGACACACTAATGGTCTACTCACTAAGTGGTAAAACTTTCACCTCTTTTCCAGAGGTTAAAAGTATGGAAGTACCTGAAAAATGGGGATCACTTGTTGTTATGCATCTCGAAGATCAAAAGATTAAAAAAGACTCCTTGGACCAATCCTATACTAAAAAGGAAGGTAAAGACAATGGAACCAGGCTTATCATCGCTGATCTAAAAAACAATCATATGGATACCATATGGTATGTACTTTCCTATGAAGTTGCAGAAGAAAATCCCGGGTTGGCATATGTGAGTAATGGTATTGACTCGATGAATCTTGCTACTGTTTACAAGTATGATTTGAATAATCATACATCTACAGCTTTAACCATGACCGATGGAAAGTATTCTGATATTGCATTCTCAGAAGATGCACAGCACTTAGCTTTCATTGCTGATTTAGACACCTCAGAAGTTGAGGTCAGACCATATGAATTAATGCTTTCTGTGAATGGTTCAGCGGCTAAGTCAATAGTCCAACATGATGATAAAGTGATCACGGAGGGAATGATGGTTAGCGAGTATAGGAAACCCAGGTTTTCCAAAGACAATTCCAAGTTGTATTTTGGAATAGGTCCTGAGCCCCTTGTCAAAGATACTACCAAGCTTGATGAAGAGTTACCCGGTGTTGAAGTGTGGTACACAGATAGTCCCATGCTATATACACAGCAAGAAGTCCGGGTACGACGATTGAAAGAGAAAAATTATATGGCAGTCTATCATATAAATAGTGATAAAGCAATCATGGTAGGTGGTGAAGATTGTCCAGACATAGTATTATCCGAAGATGCAAATGAAAACCTTTACCTGGGTTACAACGATGAAAAATATATGAAAACTGTCACCTGGACAGGCAATGCGGCATCAGATGTTTATTTCGTGGATGGCAATACAGGTAAGAAGATGAAGGTTATCCAGGAACTTCCAGGAGATGTCCGTACTTCACCTGACGGCAAATTTGCGGCATGGTACAATATTATGACTCAAGATTATTACACCATGACTCCTTCTAATAAGGAGCCGATTAATATTACGGCATCACTAAATACTATGCTTGCTGATGAAGAAAATGATAGCCCTAGGGAGCCCTACCCTTACGGTATTGCAGGTTGGACCACAGGTGACCAATACATCTTGATATATGATAGGTATGATATATGGAAGGTTGATCCTACCGGAAAATCAGAACCTATAAATCTTACCAACGGGAGAAAAGACAAAATCGAGTACAGATACATCAACCTGGATCGTGATGAGCCAAGTATTGATCTTAGCGGTATGATACTATTAAGGGTCTTTGATGAAAATGATAAGACAAGTGGTTTTGCTAAAATGCTAGGAGGACAAACGCCTTCAATGATATTAAAGACTCCACACGTCTATTCAAGAAGAATCTGGAAGGCTAAAAACAGCAATGACATCATTTACACCCGGGAAAACTTCGATGAATTTCCGGATCTGGTACACTCTGACATAAACTTCAGTAATCCCAAGAAAATCAGTAATGCCAACCCTCAACAAAATGATTACTTATGGGGGTCAGGAGAATTATACGAGTGGACTGATGATATGGGTATAGATCGGACAGGGATGTTCTTTGTACCTGAAGGATTTGATCCGAATAAAAAGTATCCAATGCTGGTTAACTTTTATGAAAAATCCAGTGATGGCATCTATAGACATCGGGCTCCTTATGCTCATAGGTCAACCATCAATTACACTTATTATTTAAGCAAAGGATATGTCATCTTCAACCCCGATGTAGATTATGAAATAGGATATCCGGGTAGAAGTGCATACAATGCATCTGTTTCCGGAACATTATCTCTGATTGAAAAAGGATTTATCGATAAAGACAGAATCGCACTTCAGGGACATAGCTGGGGTGGATATCAGAACGCTCACATCCTTACCAAGACAGATATGTTCAGGTGTGCTGAAGCAGGAGCACCTGTGGTCAATATGGTCAGTGCATACGGAGGTATCAGATGGGGATCGGGAATGAGTCGTATGTTCCAGTATGAAAAAACCCAGAGCCGCCTCGGTAAGACCTTATGGGAAAATCCAGGACTATACCTTGAAAACTCTCCAATTTTCAACATGGACAAAATGAATACTCCGGTCCTCATTCTCCATAATGATAATGATGGAGCAGTACCTTGGTATCAAGGTATAGAATACTTTGTAGCATTGAGAAGGTTGAATAAGCCTGCATGGCTTTTGAATTACAACAATGAACCGCACTGGCCCCTTAAATGGCCCAATAGATTAGATTTTAATATCAGGATGGAACAATTCTTTGACCATTACCTGATGGACGCTCCGATGCCTGAATGGATGAAAAATGGTATTCCCGCTCACCAGAAGAAAACGAATCTGGGGTATTAAAGGGTTTTAAGATATTCAAGAAGGTCACTGCGTTGGCTATCATTCAGATGATCTGCAAAGTAGTGACCTTTATTTCCATATCCTTTGATGGTTGAATCGTAGGTATATCTGTCTTTTTTTATGGTTTCAACGGTATAGGACAATCCAAGTTTGTTGTGATCATAATTTCTCTCCTCTAGTGAGCGTCGCCAATATTCAGGTCTGCTTTCTGAGTTCAGCAAGTCCTCCAATGTAGGGACACTTCCGTTATGTAGATATGGTGCAGTTGCCCATATTCCATCCAGTGGAGGGGCGATATAACCAGACGTAGGCTGAACAGCTGCACCATAGGGTTCTGCAGAAAACCATGAATCATTATACCAATTGATAAAATCATCAAAAGCATAATTGCTCTCAGCCAGATAAGGATCTGTTTCCAAGATTTCATTATCAACCAGGTAATTGGGATAATTCTCTATTTCTCCATAGGTCCCATGGCACTTGGAACAGGTTTCAAGGAATATTTCCTTACCTAGTGATGCCTTTGCTTCATCGATCATACCGGGATAAACCGGAGCTTCAAGTGTATTGATGAAGGCCAGTACATCTCCGAATTTATTATCTACTTCCCTTGCTTTGGTACTGTCTTGTAATGTCAGAATACTTGACGCCATCATCAACCTCGCAAAGTCCTTTCTTCCTATTCCTGTTGAAAACATAGCATGCTTTTTCTTTAACAGCCACCATGCTGGGACATCAGCAGGAATGACCTCATCCGGGATTTCATATGTGGGTTCTTCCATCCAGGTAAGATCGTCTTTGTCTCTATGGGCTGCCAATAAGATCGCCAGTTTATCAGCTGAATTCGCTCCTACTACTTCTGTTACCAATTGACCGGTGGTGGCACTGATGGCCTGATAAAATGGAAAAAAAGCTTCATATTCATCAGAATCACTTCCATAAGCATTGGATACAATGTTATTTAAAATCGGAGAAACCAATCCCTGGTCCATCGTATTATCAAATTCTACATTACCCACCCCAAAAACAAATGTTCCATCAATATACCCTGCGTGACATTGCATGCAATTGGGAGCAACTACTTCAACTCCGTTGGGTGCCATTACCTGTGTAAATGAAAAAGGGATATCTGAATTGAGCCCTGTTCTGTCAAGTTCATTCTTAGACTCTGACATCATTCCAAGTGTAGCACTAAAAAAATCAATAGGCATACCACTATCTACATAG
>JABDLO010000458.1 GCA_013002995.1 Saprospiraceae bacterium
GGCGTCTACTACACCAAACTGGACCAGTATTCCAATCTGACCGGGAGGAATGATTGCATGATTAAAGAAGGGAACAAAAAGGAGAAGTAAAAGCAATAAATGGACTATGATGCTGATGAGCATCCCCGCTTTCTTATTTTCATTTTCACCTTCAAGGTGTAATTCCATACTTGACATAATCCAGTTTTTGAGTAATCCTCTTTTAGGCTACTGCTTAAGTGCCTGATGTCAGTTGGTTTCATCCATCACTGCAGCAATCTGGTATTTCCATGCCAGATCCATTACTGCTACAACATTATCAATAGGTGCCCTGGACGAAGATTTAATGACCACTGCAGGTTTTTTACTTCTTTCTTTTAGTTTCTTAAACTGATTACTGATGCCATCCAGGCTGATCCTATTGTTATTAAGATAGTAAGTACCACTACTATTAATTGATACAACTGTCCCTTTACTATTGGAAGTTGTATTATTTGTCTTTTTGCCGGGTAATTGCAGATTGAGTGCATTGGGCGTCACCAGCGAAGAAGTCAACATAAAGAATATCAACAACAAAAAGATGATATCTGTCAAAGATGACATGCTAAACTCTGCACTAACCTTGCTTCTCTTCTTCATTCCCATTGATCACTTTTTAGGTTGTGTTGAAATGATTGCTTTTACTTCCAGTGAACTGGCTATCTTCATCACATTAAAAGTTTCTTTCCATTCTGTACCTGATTCCGGGATGATATTTACCGTTGCATTTTCTTTGTTGGTCTGATATCTAACTTCAAGAGCTATTCTCTTGGACAAGTCTCTTTTAGCTGTCTTTTTACCATTGACGAGGTAAGTTCCATCTTTCTTAATCATAACAGAGAGGTCTGTAGGAGCTACCGTCTTGGAATCAGACTCCGGTAGTTGAATGTTGATCTGCACCAAAGATGAGGTCAACATAAAGAATATCAGTAACAGGAAGATGATGTCTGTCAGAGACGACATACTAAATTCTGCACTGGTTTTATTTCTTCTTTTGATTCCCATATCTGGTTTAAACTGCTGAAGGCTCTTGTAATAAGTCCATAAATTCAACGGTTGTATTTTCCATTTTGAATACCACTTTCTCCACACTTGCCACAAGGAGGTTATAACCTACAAAGGCAATGATTCCAATAAAAAGCCCAAATGCTGTTGTAATCAAAGCCTGATAGATTCCTCCTGCAAGCACATCAGGTGTTACATTCTGTTCCGATGCCATCTTGTAGAATGCCTGAATCATACCCGTTACCGTGCCGAAAAATCCAATCATGGGTGCTGCTCCGGCAATACTTGCCAGGGTTGATAGATTTTTTTCCAACTTAAAGATCTCGAGGTTACCGACATTCTCAATTGCAGCATCGATATCTCTCAAGGGCTTTCCTATACGCATGATGCCTTTTTCTACCATTCTCGCCACAGGAGAGTCCGTAGATCTGCATAATGCCTTCGCACCTTCAATATTACCTGAAGTTACAGATGCTCTGATATTATTAATGAAATTGGTATCTACTTTTCCTGCTCGTTTAATGGTAAGCCATCTTTCGATAAAGATATACAAGGCTATCACTGAGAGCACAAGTAGTATTCCTACTATAGCAATACCCATCGGACCACCTTGGGCAATTAGGTCTAAGAGATTCTGTTTTACTTCTTCCTCTCCTTCTGTTACATTCTGAAATAAACTAAACATTCCTTACTTGTTTATGATCAATATTTAGAGACTTAGCATCAAACGCATTCAATCGTGGAATAAGTATAAATGCAGTAACAAAATTAATAATATATACGATATATTAAAGAAAAATGTAATCTGTTAATCATTGATTTTTAGTAATAGCCTTTCAACAAACCAACAATAAAAAAGCCAGGCTCAAATATTGGCCTGGCTTAGGAATTTTATTTTGCTTCGATTAGATTCCCAATACTTCAGTTCCTTGCTTGAATACAACATCCACCGGAATACCCTCTTGAGATAGCATGTCCAGGTCTGCTTGTAATCCTGGTCCTATCTTCCCTTTTTCAGAAACAAGTTGAGCCACTCCTTCATAATCACCGTCACCTTGCAATGTCAGTATCTTCTCTGATAAAGCATCCATTGCTTTTTTAAAGTTATCAAAGTCCACCTTGTAATATCCATCATCATCTTTGGTAAATGCTCCGTATTCATCGAAGAAATTGAATCTGATCATATTGGCCTTTCCATGAGCTGAAGAGGCTCCAAATCTCACGGATCTGAATATCCCGGCCATAAATGTTACCAGGTAAGATTCAAGGTCACCCTCTATTTCACCCTGTTTATGTAGTTGATCAATCATGTACAATCCAAGCATATCTGCTTTCCCTTCTTCGAGTGCACTGGCATGTTCCTGTAAGGCCTTTCTTACAGTTCCTTTACCATTGATGGTGTTCTTTATACCAAGTCCATGAGCAACTTCGTGAAACATGGTATTGGCAAAGAAAGCATCAAAGTTTACATATTGTCTCTGATCCGGGTGGATCAGTTTTTCTACAATAGGAACTAATATTTTATCATACTTAGCTTTCATTGCATTTTTTAGCTGCAGCCTCCGCGTTCCTTTCTGAAGTTGAACTTCTTCATCATTGGGAAGGTTGATCGCGATCGTTTTAGATCCAGCATTACAATCTCCGGAATACCAGACGACATCATATGCGTTGAGCTCTGTATCTCTACCCGGTTCCTCAGCCTTATAAGCATCAGGAACAGGAAGTCCTCTCTGGAGGTCAGGTAAAAACTGGGCGTACTTGGCCAATCTCTCTGACCATTCCATATCCTTCACCAGCACATAACATTCATATGCAGCCTTGTAACCATAGAGCTGATCTTCATAAGTTTCAATTGGCCCGATGACAACATCAATATGGTTGTCTTTCATATCAAGCCATGCCATATCACTTGGCTGATAATCATCAGTGGTGATGGCTTCAGATCTTAAATTAAGGTATTTAGTTAAGGCTTCATTTTCAGAAAGTTGAGCAGCTTCTTTGAGCAACCTTGATATTTCTTTTACTTCACTACGCCACTCTTCGTGGTAGGGGACTTCTTCCAACTCAAATTCTGGCCCTTTCTTTAAGAGTGTGTAGAGATCCGATTTATTCTCTAATGATGATGCCTCAAAATCTCCTTTGGTTATATCAGCTGGATAATAATTAGCTCCAGAAGGTTTAGGCCCAACTCCATCGATAAACGGTTGATTGCCATTCAATCGGTCCCACGGACCATAATTGATCATCGCAAATGCTTTCAATCTTGGATCTTCTATGGAACTCAACAATTCATCTTTGTCACCATAAGCCTGTTCCCAGAACATCCCATCAATGATCTTTCCTGCTTCCATTAATTTCCTGATAAGCTCTTTTTCATTATCCGTTAATTTGCTGATATCAGTGGTTAGCGTAAATGGTGTATACTTAGCAATAAGGGAATCTACACCATCTTGAGGTGCCTTATTAAAATCAACAAGCTCATACATTTCAGCAGATGGAGAAACGACTTCGTTTGATCCAGATGTTTCTTTTTTATCCTGGCATGCAACAAAAACCAGCATTAATAATGTTACAAGAAAGTATCTCATAGGTAAATTTCATTTAATTGAAGTGATTTAATAACTATCTTAACACTTGCAGACAACTCACTGAAAGCCAATACTTCAGCTTTTTTAAGTCTCGGATATTCCACATACGAAACATAAAAAGAGCTTCGTCTTGACTTCCAGACAGTTATCTTCAGAAATCAACAAAGTTATTAAATCACTTCATTACTAAAAAGAGATTAAAATTATTAAAATTTGCCCAGCATCACACCTAATCACAATCACTTAACACAATGACTTCAGATAAAGAAAGAGAAAACACACTTGACAAGAAGACACTGGTTTTTGGCGCATCACTTAATCCCATGCGGGTTTCACATCAGGCAGTACAAAGACTTGCTGCCAAAGGGCTTCGAGTTGTAGCCATAGGAGGTAGGCACGGTTTTATTAATGATGTGCCTATTCATAGGGAATATCAGGAATGGAAAGACATTCATACCATCACCCTTTATATGGGATATAAAAGACAATCTGAACACATTGATTATTTTCTTTCTCTGAAACCGAAAAGGATCATCTTCAACCCCGGAGCTGAAAATCACGAGCTTTTTATGGATGCAAAAGAACAAGGTATAGAAGTATTGAATGCCTGTACGCTGGTGATGCTTTCAACCGGTCAGTACTGATCAAGCCAATCCTCTTCTTTTCATCTCTTTCATCACATGCTCTAGTTCACGACCCATTTCTCCTGTTACTGAGCTATTTTCCTGAGCCCTTCTGATCAGATAAGGTATGACGACATCTACAGGGCCATAAGGAACATATTTTGCTACATTGAATCCTGCATCTGCCAGGTTGAAAGTGAGAAAATCACTCATCCCAAATAGCTGGCTGAAATTTAAGTGTGGATGTGTCCTATCGATACCCATTTCAGCGATCAATTCAGCCTGGTATTGTGTGCTGTATACATTATGAGTGGCACAGCAAGAAGCCATGGTTTCCCAATTCTCAACACAATATTTAATTCCCAGATTAAAATCTCTATCGGTGTCCTCCTTGGTTTCGTGAATTGGTGATGGGTACCCATTTTCATGGGCTACCTCTCTTTCTTTTTCCATATAAGCACCTCTTACCAGTTTAGCTCCAAGGATATATCCCTTCTCTAGTGCAACTTTGTGGTCACGATAAATTTCTTCAAGTTTATCATGTCGATAAAGTTGATAGGTTTGATATACAGTGGCTTTAGACTTGTTGTATTTTTCCATCATCTCATAGACCAGATTGTCGATGGTAATCTGAATCCAACTTTCTTCAGCATCTATAAATACACCCACTTCTAGCTCAGCTGCTCTACCACATATGGTATCAATTCTAGTTTTTAAAGCTTCAAAATCTCTTTCCTCACCAGTAGTTAATGAAACATTGCTCTGGACTTTTGCCATAAGAGCATTGTCGGCAAGGGCTGAAACCTTTACACTGACGACAGGTACGGATTCATTGGCTGCAGCCATTTCTATTGCTCTTACCAATTCTTCACTTACGCTATTTAATTCTTCCTCAGTTGATTTTCCTTCTGCGGCGAAATCAAGAATGGTTAATGTATTATATCTATATAGATGATCTATGGCATCCTGGCTATCCATAAGATTTTCTCCACCACAGAACTGCTTAAAAATGGTTTTCCTTATGATGGGTTTGACAAATGGGAGGTTTAGTTTCACACCCCAAAGCCCAAATACGGACCCAAACTGAACGAGCCTGGCATTCTTCATCATCTTGAACAACCATGCTGTCTTCTTTAGTTCTTTGTCAGATTTATTGTTGAAGGCTATTTCAGAATTATTAAAATCTACGACCGGATTCGGATCAGGATCATTGGTAACTTCTTTTTTTATTGATTCCATATCTGCCAGGATTTTTCAGCTTGCAATATCAGCATGTCATGTCCATTTTTAATGGTTGCTCCATGCTGTTCTGCTTTCTCCAAAAATAGCGTTTTTTCAGGATTATATATTAAGTCATAACAGAAATGTTGGTCATTGAGATAGATGAAATTAATCAATGGTGATGCATGGATATGAGGTGACATACCAAGAGGCGTCGTGTTGATTATAAGTTGGTGTTTCTTTATGACATCCTCAGTCAAATCCGAATAGCTTAAATAATCAGGATTCCTTGAAACCAATGAATAACTGATCCCCATTGCTGAAAGAGCATAACAAACAGCTTTGGACGAGCCTCCGGTCCCCAGGACCAGGGCTGCTTTAACATCTTCCCCATCAATCAAGTCAATGAGGCTTTTCATAAATCCATAATAATCTGTGTTATGGCCTATTAATTTTCCATCTTTTTGAAAGATTGTATTCACCGCCTTAATCTTTCTAGCTGCATCGCTCAATTCATCCATGTAAGGAATGACAGCCTCTTTGTACGGGATTGTTACATTGAGCCCAACAAGATCGTCAGTGATCAATGATGGAAAATCTTTTATAGAGGTTATAGGGTATGCCTTATATTCTGAATCTTCAATTCCCAATTCTTGAAATTTATTAGCGAAATATGGAGGTGAAAAACTATGCCCGAGCGGATACCCTATAATCCCAAATCTTCTCATCTATTTACCTTTACCTTGTATTAATACCAGTATGGTGTAAATCAATATCTTAATATCAAGCGACAATGACATGTTCTCAATATACAGGATATCATACTTTAATCTCTGAATCATCTGTTCAAGGTTAGAGGCATAACCGTATTTTACCTGTCCCCATGAAGTTATTCCAGGTCTTACCTTAAGTAGGTATCGATAATGAGGTGCTTCCTTCATGATCTGTTCTATATAATAAGATCTTTCCGGGCGAGGCCCTACTAATGACATCTCTCCTTTCAATACATTCCAGAACTGAGGAATCTCATCAATCCTCCATTTCCTCATTACCTTACCCCATGGTGTTACCCGATCATCCGACTCTGAGGACAACTGAGGACCATTATTTTCTGCCTTATCCTTCATTGAGCGGAACTTATATATTTGAAATGGCTGTCCGTTTTTTCCAATCCTTTCCTGTGAATAAATGATTGGGCCTGAACTGTCCATTTTAATCCTTATGATGATATAGATTATCAGTGGTAACAAGATGATTAAGAAAAAAACACTGGTCACCAGGTCTAGAAGTCGCTTGAGCAATTGTTCCCACTTGGGCATAAATTCCTGCTCGATCTCTATTAACACAGCCCCATAGATATGATTCATCTTGACAGTCCCTATCATAATATCATACATGTCTGGAATGACTTTAATCAGTAGCCTATCGGAATAGTCATACAACAGGTTCAAGATCTCCTTCATCCTATTGTGCTCGCTGGTCTCAACTGCTATGATGACCTCTTCAACATTATGTTCATCAATTACTGAAGGGATGTCATTAATCTTGCCAAGGCTGGGCAGGTACTTGGAAAGATAATTTTTACTCTTTCCATTTGAATCAATGAATCCTATGAAATGGTGACCTAAAGAGTAAGGTTTTTCAACTATTTCATTGTATAAATCTACACCACTTTTATCACCACCAATGATGATGGTATTATACTTTACCAATCCACTTTTCAATCTATTCTTAGCAATTGTAAGAACGATCATTCTCATCAAAGAAGTTAATGAAAAATGTAGTAAGAACAATACAAGAAAAGAATTGAGATAGGAAATATAATTCAGTACTGTATCATCAATGAGAACTGTAAAAAATAACAGAATGACTCCCATAAAACAGATCAGTAAAGTCCGTTTTAATGTAGCCAATCTCGAAAAACGATAGATGTCTTTGTACTTGTCAAAAATACTGTATAACAAAACCCAGAAGATCGGGATAAAGAGCAATCCATATAATAATTTATGATCAGAAATAATTTCATTTAAATCAATGCCTGGTGATTCAACTTTCTTCCTATATATAAAAAAGAGGAACCATGAAAGCATCGCTGTCAGGTAATCAGAAAAACGATAAATGATAAGTTCGATCCTCCTCCTATTATTCACCCTTAAATTTTATTTTAAATAGATCAATGACCTATTGCTTGTTCAATACGAGAAGCTAATTCTAATGCCCGGTAACCATCCATTATAGTTACCTGTGGTTGACGTCCCGTTGTAACAGATGAATAAAAGTTATTTAATTCATCGACAATGGCGTTATTGTCTTTACTTCCCTTTGTACTCATGTTGATGTACCTTTTACCTTTAAAAGTATCGATCGGCATTAAACTACCTTCAATATTTTGGTCTGACAATGTAATGATTTGCGACTCTTTTTCTAAAAAATCTATGCTGATATAGGCATCCTCTTGAAATAACCTCAATTTTCTCATGTTTTTAAGACTTATCCGAGAAGCAGTAACATTAGCTACACAACCATTGCTAAAAGTAAGCCTTGTATTGCAAATATCAGGAGTTGAACTTACTATTTTAACTCCATTGGCCATCACATCGACCACCTCTCCATCCACAAGATTTAGGATTAAATCTAAATCGTGAATCATCAGATCTAATACAACTGAAACATCGGTCCCCCTGGGATTAAATGTAGCCAACCGGTGAGATTCAATAAATTGAGGATGTAGTTGATCAGCAGTTAATGATGTGAATGCGGGGTTAAATCTCTCTACATGTCCCACCTGAGCAATTACTCCTTTCACTGCAACTGTGTCTACTAAGATCCTTGCTTCTCCAATATCATGGGTCACAGGCTTTTCTATAAATAGATGTTTTCCATAACTGAGTGCTTTCATTGCCATCTTATAATGAAATGGAGTAGGAGTCACAATATCTACAGCATCAACTAATGACAATAACTCTTCTTCATTTTCAAACCTCTTAATATGAAAATCATCAACAGCACCTCTGGCAGCCTCATCATTCGGATCAAAAAATCCAACCACTTCAAATGGTGTCTGTTGGAGGCACTTTAAATGAATTTTACCCAGGTGGCCTACTCCAAATACTCCAATTCTTATCATGTTATCTATTCTTGAGATAGGTATACCCTATTATAAGAGAAATGACAAAAACAACAAAAGCAATTCTGATGGAAGTATTCAGCTTTCTTGAGAATTCAAGAATTTCAGACTCATATGCTGGATACCTGGGCACAACTTCTTCCTTCAATTTTTGACTATTAAACAGCATGGTAGGTGGAAAATCAACTTCACCTTCTATCAACTTACGATACAACTTTAACAGCTTGATCCTGAAAAATAAGTTTAACACCAAGAGGCCAATGAACAAGCTTGTAGCTACCAGAATTATATTCTCAAACATATTCCATAAATTGGGTGTGCTAAAATAATCCTTTATGATGAAGTTCAAGACAACTATTAAGTATTACTTATTTTTTCCTCTTCTTGTTTTAATCACTTTTATTCCAGAAGTTTCTGCTCAAGACAAACCCATAACTTATTTCCTTCCTGATATAGAATATCAGTCTGATATTCCAACGCCTGAAGATATTCTTGGTTTCCAGATAGGAAACTGGCACGTATCTCATGATCAGATTCTGTATTATATGAGGACGCTGGCTGATCATTCTGACAGAATACAACTGACTACATATGCCAAGTCACATGAAGACAGACCTCTAATTTATCTTACTATTTCTGATCCGGATAATCTAAAAAATTTAGATGAAATCAAATCGAAAAGACTCCAGCTTTGCGATCCGGTTTCAAGTGATGATATCAATATTGAAGACATACCGGTAGTCATCTATCAAGGATATTCTATCCATGGCAATGAACCTTCCGGGGCAAATGCATCATTATTGAATGCTTATTATCTGGCTGCAGCAGAAGACGAATACACCAAAGAATTGCTTAAAAATTGTATCATACTACTTGATCCGGCATTCAACCCTGATGGAATACAAAGGTTTTCATCATGGGTTAATATGCATAAAAATAAAAATATGACCAGCGACTCCCGAGACAGGGAGTACAATGAAGAATGGCCAAGAGGACGGACCAATCATTATTGGTTTGATTTAAATCGCGACTGGCTTTTACTCACTCATCCGGAATCAAGAGGGAGATTAAAGACCTTTCATGAGTGGAAGCCGGATATACTTACCGATCACCATGAAATGGGTACCAATTCTACCTTTTTCTTTCAGCCCGGAGTCCCATCAAGAACCAATCCAAACACACCACAGAAAAATCAGGTACTCACTGAAGAAATTGGATACTTCCATGCTGAAGCCCTCGATAAGATTGGGTCTATGTATTTTACAAAAGCCAATTATGACGATTACTATTATGGTAAAGGATCCACTTATCCTGACATCAATGGCGGAGTAGGTATTCTTTTCGAACAAGCAAGCTCAAGAGGTCACATTCAAGAAAGTGCCAATGGCTTACTGGAATTTCCATTTACAATAAGAAACCAGGTTGCGACTTCGCTTTCAACACAGAAAGCAGGACTAAATTTAAAAAATGAACTCCTTGAGTACAAGCGTAAGTTTTTTAAAGATGCATTTGCAGCAGCTAAGAAGTTATCCGTCAAAGGATATCTGATTTCGGATCAGGATTACTCAAAATTAATGAGGTTTATTGAATTGCTCCAATCTCATCAAATAAAAATCCACACTATAAATAATGATGTTGAAATTGGAGAAAACCAATACCCTCAAAATCAATCATACTTTGTACCTACAGAGCAGCAACAATACAAATTGATCAAAACCATATTTGAGAAAGTAACAGAGTTTCCAGACTCCATCTTTTATGATGTGTCCGCATGGACCATTCCTCTCGCCTTTGACCTGGATTATGACGCAATCAGTAACTCACAACTTAGCAAAGTGAAAGTGGGAAATCAAATTACTGATGCAAAAAGAATGGGCAATATGATTAATCCCGAAGAGGCCTATGCATTCTTATTTAAGTGGAATGACTATTATGCTCCAGCAGCATTATATGAGATTCAAAATCAAGGACTTAGAACAAGAGTAATTCATAAAGAGCACATCATAACCCAAAATGAAGGAATCCATCATTTTGGCCCGGGATCAATCCTCATTCCCGTACAAAATCAACCTAAATCACTTCATGAAATCACAACTTTCTTAAAATCATTATCTGAGAGATATCCTATTGACTTTTATGG
>JABDLO010000475.1 GCA_013002995.1 Saprospiraceae bacterium
CGCCAAGCATACCTTGGCGGTGGGCTGGCTTCCTTAATTGGGATGGGCTCTTACCTTTTGTACCCTCCGTAGCTACAGCGAAGGAGGGTTGTACCCTATCCATTATATTATACACGGCAACCTACTCATCAAGGAGCTTTATGCGTAGTTGATGACGAAGAAGGGTTATGCTCTACACCCTTCCAACCTGAAACACGGAGGTCAAGGCTCCTTCGTAAAAGGTCCACTGGACCTTGATTCCTGTCGCTTCTCTCCAGGACCAGTGAGTTAAGCCGCTCTCAGTCAACGAAACTTTAGTGAAGTTGACCTTTTTAACTGCCGAAGCCTTTATTAATCAACGTAGCTTTATGCGTAGTTGATAGTGAAGAAGGATGGTAACCTACTCATCTCAATCTTGAAGAGGAGAATTCACGTCACCCTGGCATTGCCTGAGGAGTCTTTGATTAGAGAAAAGAAAAATAAAAACCCCGATAAACACGGGGTCACATATTTAATAATTAAACAAGGCAGTTAAGATTTTCGGTTTAATAGCCTCTTCATAATTCTGGAAATATGCATTAATAATTGAATATTTATAGAATATAAGCAAGGTCCATGAAGTAACCTGTAAGCTTCACTTTATAAATGGTTGATATGATTCTATAATGGTAATTACAGAGACAACCTGCTGTGTAACTCTTGCTTTCTACTTCGGGAGACTGTGATATGATCACCATTGATCATTTCTACATAACCGCCATCGCTGCGATGATAACTTTTTAGATGTTCCATATTGATCAGGTAGCTCTGATGCACCCTGAGAAAATTAAAGGACTCAAGCTGAAATCCAATATCCTTTAAAACCCTACTGACTAGTTTCTTAGTTCCGTCCAATAACAAGATTTCTGTATAACTACTACTGGCTTTGCAATAAACAATATCAAGTATGGGTATTAAATCAATACCATCTCGATTAGGTACTGTGATCTTTGGATTACTAGAGGCAGGATCTTTAATATTATTGAATAATTGAGAGACTTTTTGTTGTTGAATATCAGTTTCTGGGCTTTTCCCTTCAAGTCTTGAAACTGCTTCTTGAAGCAATGATCGCTCTACCGGCTTCATTAAATAATCTATGGCACTTAGCCGGAATGCTTTGACTGCAAACTCATCATATGCTGTTATAAAAATGATTTCAAAATCAATAGGTTGAAGCATTTCAATTAATTCCAATCCATTCATCCAGGGCATTTCAATATCTAAGAAAACTACATCAGGTTTCAGCAGTTTAATTTGCTTCATTCCTTCTTTTGCTGAATTGCATATTGCAATAATTTCAATATTAGGACAAGTCTCCTTTAAGTCAATTTCCAAACCTGCTGTACAGAATGGCTCGTCATCAATGAGTATGGCTCTAAACTTCCTTTCCATAGTAAGATGGTAATTTTATAGTTACTCTAGTTCCAGAAGGTAGACCATCTCTCTCAAGGTCTTCAATATTAACCTGAGCTAATTCTGAAATGAGATCTATACGGTTTTTACTTAAGTCCATTCCTTCTGACTTTTTTTCAAAGATTGAATCCTTAGGTTTAGATAATGCTGATGCCTTCCTTCCTATACCATTGTCTTCAATTTCAATATAAAGAAATCCATCCTTTGTATAAACAACTATAATTAAGTGCGCATCACCTTCCAGATGCAACAATCCATGCCATATAGAATTTTCTACGTATGGCTGTATAAGTAATGGTGGAACCATCTGATTGTAAATATTTACTGCTGGATCTACCTGAATGTTAAAATCAAATTTCTGATGAAATCTAAGGCTTTCCAAATCCAGATAGATGCGTAGTAATTCTAATTCTCGCTTTAAGGGAATATATCTTTCTTTTGAGTGCTTTAATATTTTCCTCACCATCCTGCTGAATTTGGTTAAGTAGGTTACTCCCTCTTCTTTCCGGTCTAGCAAAATCAATGACTTTATGCTATTCAGAGAATTAAAGATGAAATGAGGATTCATTTGAGCCCTTAATGCCTGGCTTTCCAAAGAAGCAAGCTTCGTCTTAATACGCTCTTCTTTGAGATCATTTCTAAGTTTTATCTTATAAATAATATACCCTAGCCCACCTAAAAGACCCAATACAAAAAATTTAAACCATAGCGTATTCCAATATGGGGGCTGGATCTCAAACATGTATGAATTTACTTCACTCCATTCTGTTCCTGGCACTTTGGCCCTAACCTCAAATTGATACTTTCCAGGGTTCAGTTTTTCATATCGGAAAATCTGTTCATATGCTTCTGAATATTGCCATTTATCCGAGTGTCCATTAAGTCTACTTTCATAAATAACAGACTTGGCTTTATGATATATCGGTGTGGCTACTTCAATCACCACATCATTTTCATAATACTCAAAATACTGTTCTGCATCTATTTTCATCTCTTTCCCTCCTACATATACTTTTGATATGATGACCTTAGGTATATCTTGCTTTTTTAGCAGTTTAGGTATCATTACTTTTGCGAATCCCTTGGGCATACCGATATACAACTCATCCTCAATTCTTTCCAGGCCTTGACTTAACTTACTATAACGAAGACCTTCATTCTGACCATAAACATTGAATACCTGAAACGTTGAATCAACATGAACCAACCCATTCCTGGTGGCCAACCAATAATCATTGTTTGTTCCAAATACCATTTCAATTGGAGACTGAAGTTGTGGTAGATTGGATTTATCATGATGGGACAAGATCGAAATTATACCAGACTCAGATTCAGCAAGTTGGTAAACTCCGTCTCCTGAAGTCAGCATCCATATTTTACTGCTGCTTTCAGGCACTATCTTCTCTACTAAGGTGTTTGCATTTTTAATTGCAGAGCCTCTTGATCGCTCAACAATTAAATCATTATCTATATAGAAATATCTGAATTGCTCAGATTCAAAATTGAATTGTACTATTTCAGACCTTGTGGCAACCCAAATCTGGTCATCGAGTAAGGCCATTCCATGATAGATAACTTGGTCTCTATCCGTTTCATTATAATCATCAAAATGATACTCTTTCAATGTACCAGTAACTTCATTGTATCTAACTAGTGAGCCATTCCCAATAAGAAGCCAGACCACATCTCCATCAATCAACATATCATGAATTCCTCCTTCAATTATTAATCCGGGAATCGAATAAGGTACAAGTCTATTCTCATCTAAATGATATTCCAATAGTTCAGCAGAAAGGCATAATATCTTATCTCTATAGAGTTCTGTTTCAAAGATGGCTTGGAATGCATCATTTGGTTGCCTGAAATGAGCCTTGGAGGCGATAGAGAGATCCTGATTCAGGATCTTTAGTGGAGCATTTTCACCGGCAAAACTTCCAACAAGCCTTTTATCAGGGATTAGATCAATATCAAGAAAAAAATTGGTCTTTTCTACATTAGATTGATGATAAGTAAATGCCTGGAATTGTGGTACAAGCAAAGAAATTCCCTGGCTGGTCAGAATCCAGGTGTGATTTTGTGAAGAATGAAAAACAGCATTATAGTCCCCCTTCAATAATCCATTCCTGTTATATGGCTCAGGTTTATAAAGATCATACTCGCCGCTCTCCATTCTAAATCTAACAATGCCCTCTTGTCTATGACTTATCCAAATTTCCCCTTTTATACCATCATGAACATTTGTTCTCCAATTTACTGATGAAAATTCTTCAGATGTATAAATATTATTAAAAAGGCCTGTTCTAAAATTAAAGGATTTTACACCTGTATCCCAGCTTCCTAATAAGACTTCATCTTCTGCTGAATTAACAATCGATTGAGGAGAAAAAACAAAATTTCCCTTTATTTCCGGTTCATTGTTAAATACCGGGACCTCATATTCACGAGTAGTTTTATCAAAAATATATACATAACCCTGACCTATCACATAGAATTTCGAATCATCATTGGGAATAGCAACAATATCATAAATACGATTCAACCATGTATTCCTTTTAGGAAGATCATCCATGTCATAGTTATTATGAGTCTCCTGCATGATATCAATACAACCAAGTCCACCATTACTACTTCCGTACCACATTAGTCCATCATCAGTAGCATAGAGGCAGAATACTTCGTTATTCCTTAGTTTTAAATAACCTTGATTGTTGGAAGAAAAATGCGTCCATGAATTCTGAGCCAGGTTTAGATAATAGATTCCTTGCTTTTCAGTTCCAATCCACAGATTATTATCACCATCGATTTCAATAGCTGATACGTATACCCCACCTGGAAAATCACCCTCTCCTTCTGATGAATAATCAATAAAACTAATACCATCAAACCGACAAACTCCTGCACTGGTACCAAACCACATAAATCCATCATTATCCTCTTCAGCACAAACCACATTTTCAGCAGGAAGTCCATCCTGAATGGTATAATTTATAAAATGAAGTTGTCCCCAAAGCCAGGTGCAATGAACCCAAAGTATGGTAACCAGTAGAAATCTGTTCCGATTTGTCACACTCCTAAAGTATTAACTTCCTACCAAATGTTACCAGATAACTACATGTATTGCTAATATGAATCTGTAGTTGGTTGTACTGAGATAATATTTAGAGGGTCAACCCAAATAAGTTGAAGTCGTTTATCACTATAAATTAATATCAAATTAAACGTGTAAGAAGAATGCTACCCGTTCTCTTCATTCTATCTTCATTGAGACCAGAAGCTGGAGTAAAATCTATTAGAATATCAATTCCTAAAAATATCTCATCCTCATTCATACTAATGATGTTAAAACAAAAATATTCTGGGTAATTTATTCTCGTAAGGTTGGTCATTACCTGAAATACCCAATCATCATTTGTAGTTTTTAGTTGGTCATCCTCCACTTTCC
This sequence comes from Saprospiraceae bacterium, assembly GCA_013002995.1. Classification (GTDB taxonomy): domain Bacteria; phylum Bacteroidota; class Bacteroidia; order Chitinophagales; family Saprospiraceae; genus JABDLO01. Next base: position 4,874 of record JABDLO010000475.1, read on the forward strand.
ATGTACCTTCTGTGGTACGTCTGAATTCACCATTTCCATAAGTCTTCATGTATGTCCCTCCCTGATCTATTACATCCGAATTGATTACAATCGGCCCCTCTCCATAAAAGGTACCATCTTCAAAAAATTCTACATAATATTCAGAAGATTGTGATTGATCTTCTGACTGCAACAATCCAATTTCTTCTCCTTCAGAGTTTATAAACGAACGACGACTGGAAAGTGAAAATGACTCCATTAAAAAAACACCTACAAATTCTTCCTGAACTTCCACTTCCTCATCAGCCATGGGGCAAGCAGTTAGAAATACTATGGAAGCCAGAAGTATGAAATGATATTTTCTGATTCTCATGATTTTAGTTTTCATTCAAATTATGAAAAACAGACCATGCTGACAATGTACATGTCAGTTTGAACTAATAATTGGTAAGTTCTAGTTTTTAACTGGTAAATTATATATACCAGTTCTGAGAGTAACTCTTTTCACCTTTAATCATTTAATTCCAGCATCTCTTAGCGATTGCTCAACCGATTGCAATATAGAATCAACATTTACTTGAGGTATTTCAGGCATAACGAAAGAAGTATCATTGAAATAAAATTGAGTATATTTTCCATCTCGAAGGAAGAACTTGAAATCCATAGCCATTTTTTCAAGAACTTTTAAATTCTCAAGATTCTTCATATTCTTAAGTTCTTGCATATTTTCAAGTTTCTTCATTTCTTCCATGAATTTGGATTGTTCTAATTTCAGATTTTCTGACAAGTCGTTGACCCAGGTAAAATCCTGGTTCTCTTGAAACTCTACAAATACCTGAACAGATTGCTCTGCATCTTCAAGAATATTTTTCAAGTCCTCGTCAAGGTTGATCTTTATACCTTCATCAAATTTGTAAAATACTTTTTCTGAAAAGTCCCTTTCAGCATAAGATTCCTTCAACTTATCATTGAAATCTAAAATCTTACTGAGTCTGTCTCCAAGCAGTTTCATCTTGTTTTCATCTAATCTTTTTTCCCTATTATCACTGGGTTCTGTATCCTTTTTATCAATCGAAGGAGCCGGGTCGGTTGTTTCCACAATATTTGAAGCCAATTGTGGATTGATGCGATCCTGACTATTAGAAGCATTTAACATATTAGCAGCTACATACTCAATCTGCTCCTGATCTACTTCCCCGTTGATCGACCTTTGCACAAAACCATTGTACTTCTTTCTCATTTCATCCTTCTCCGGGGATTCTGCAATCAGTGAGAAAAACGTGTCCCCAAGTTTATTGAGAGAATATTCAATTGCATCATTCTTAACTTCTTCTACTTTTTTACATGAATGATTGAATGGAATAGTTAATAATGCAAGCAAAAAGATTATTGGTACCCGTTGATTCATATTATTATTCGATTTAATTAACCAATACTAAGTGTATTAGAATTAAAAAGTTATTATTAATAGAAGAATTTCCTTGAATCTCAGACCAATTTAATTTAAATCATTATGTAGCATCAAGAATCCAGGTGCATATCACTAAAGATAATTATCTAAACTTTCTCTATAAGATTCTCTCCTGTCATTTCCTCAGGTAATTCTAATCCCATCAATCCCATGATTGTAACAGCTACATCACCCAATTTCCCACCTTTTACAGAAAACTTTTCCTTATCAATTCCCGGGCCTCCTATGAAGATGGGGACCATATTGGTCGTATGAGCTGTATGCGGGCTTCCATCCTCGTTATACATAATGTCAGCATTCCCATGATCTGCAATGATTACATAATAATAATCATGCTTCTTTAAAGTGTTGACCAACCTTTCAAGGCATGCATCTACTGTTGAAACAGCCTTTATTGCTGCTTCCATGACTCCGGTGTGGCCCACCATATCAGCATTGGCATAATTGAGACATACAAAATCAGGAACCTGATCATTCACATATTCTTCGATGGCATCAGTCACTCCGATGGCACTCATCTCCGGTTGCAAATCATACGTTGCTACTTTGGGAGAATTGATCATTATCCTGTGTTCTCCATCGAAAGGTACCTCTCTACCTCCATTAAAAAAGAACGTAACATGCGGGTATTTTTCAGTCTCAGCGATTCTCACCTGAGTTTTACCTTTACCACTCAATACTTCACCCAGTGTACTTTTTAAATCCTCTTTCTTGAAGATAATGTGCAGGCCTTTAAAATCCTTGTTGTAATTGGTCATCGTAACATAGTGTAAATTTAATTTACACATGTCATGATCCGGAAAATCTTTCTGAGTCAGAACTTGAGTCATCTGCCTGGGCCTGTCCGTTCTGAAATTAAAGAACAGAACTCCATCTCCATCTTTGACTAAATCTTCTTTATCAAAGTCGCTGGTGATCAGGGGGTTCATAAACTCGTCAGTAATCCCATCACCATACTGTTTTTTCACGCCCTCAATTAAATTATCAACCTTTTCTCCTACCCCATTAACAAGAAGGTGGTAAGCCTTGGCTACACGTTCCCATCTCTTATCTCTATCCATTGCATAATATCGGCCGATTACAGTAACCAATTTCACATTGGAATTCTGGATTACATCCATCAATTCCCTTAAATAATCTTTCCCCCCATTGGGGTCTGTATCCCTACCGTCCAGGAAAGCATGAACCTTAACTTTTATATCATCATACTTCTGGAAGATCTTACATATACCTATCAGATGATTGATGTGAGAATGTACTCCTCCATCAGATACCAACCCCATAATATGAATAGGGTTTCCCGTATCTTGAGCCCTGGCGATCAACTCTTCAACAACTTTATTTTTTTCAAATTCACCCTCATTGATACTTTTATTGATCCTTACCAATTCCTGGTACACAATCCTGCCTGCTCCTATATTGAGATGGCCCACTTCTGAATTACCCATCTGACCCTCCGGAAGTCCCACACTTTCACCAAATGTTACCAATTCCGCATTGGGCAGAGATTCATATAATCCATCAACATAAGGAGTATCTGCTCTTGAGATGGCAGATCTCTCGCTGTCTAAGCCATGACCCCAGCCATCCATGATGATTAAGGCACATTTTTTATCACTTTTCTTGTTTTCTGACATTATTAAATACTTGTGTATGAATGTATTAAGGAAGCGTTAATATAGACTGAAATTACTATTTATCAATCCAGAGGTGAACTTAACAATAAGTTTGTTATGTTGGAGGTTTAAGAAACATGATAAATATCAATATGAAAATATTCTCATTGATAATAAGTATTTTCCTTGCATTGCAAGTTTCCGGACAGGAGATTTCCTTCTTTAAAGCGATGCAGAGTCAAGATATCAACAGGGTCATTGACCTCTTAGACCGCAGAATTGAAGTATGCATTGAAGATACTCAGGATCAGTACAGTAAAAGAGAGGCTATCAGGGTTGTCCAGAACTGGATAAGAGAAGTAGAACCAAAGACAATAGAACCCCTTCATGGAGGACGATCCGGAGATAATTCTTCACATTATCAAGTGGCCAAAATGGTTACTGCCAAAGGTAACTTCAGGGTATTTGTCTACATTGAGGAAGGCACAGGTGATCCTAAAATCAAGAAAATTCAAATAGATAGATTCTAAGGCATAGTTTTAGCTTCGATGCCCATCCCGAATAGTGCATAATCGTAGATAACCGGATCAGCAGGATTTAGCTTCCTTAGTTTTTCAGTAAGAAGTTCAACTGTGATCCAATCAGTTTGTTCTCGTTCAATCAATCCAAGTTTTCTTGCTACCCGATACACATGTACATCAAGGGGAATCATCAATTGATCCATCCCTATTCTATCCCACAATCCAAAGTCCACACCTTTATTATCCTTCCTTACCATCCACCTGAGGAACATATTGATCCTCTTACATGAGGATTTAGTCATAGGGTTGGCAACATGTTTTCTGGTTCTTTTAATGAAGTCAGGAGAGCTGGTAAAAAGCTGGAAAAAATTATAAATTCCATTTTTCATTGGTGGAACTGATTCATCACTATCAGATAAGAATGCATCTTCTAATGTGTCCCATTGACTGTAATACCACTTAAAAAAGGAAACAAAACACAATGCATCTGTTCCGTTAAAAGTACGGTGTTTAAATTGTGATATTCTTATGAGATCAGCATCTGTATGATTCATTATAAAATCATAGGGAGCGTGATCCATAATGGTACAGAGCTCCTTCGATTTATTAATGATGGTTTTTCTGAGACCCCATGATAAAATGGCTGTCCACAATCCTATGATCTCAATATCCCTTTGATCGGAAAACATATGTGGGATACTGATCGGATCATCTTTGATAAAGTCACGATTATTGTACTTCTCGATGTATGAATCGAGGAGTTCCTTAAGGGCTAGATTATTCAATCTTCTATTGGTAAATTAGCTTAGAGTCTGCTTCACTTCTTTGATCTCATAAACTTCAACAACATCTCCTATCTTGATGTCATTATAGTTCTTAATGGTAAGACCACACTCCATACCAGCTTTAACTTCTTTAACATCATCCTTGAAACGCTTGAGTGTACTCAGTTCTGCTTTAGCTCCCTCTTTATTAGGATAGACAACAATGCCATCTCTTACAAGACGGATAAATGCATTTCTTTGTATGACGCCATCTTGCACATAACATCCTGCAACTGTTCCTACCTTACTAATCTTGTAAGTTTCTCTTACTTCAACCTGACCCAGAATATTTTCTTCCTTGGTCGGTTCAAGCATACCTTCGATTGCCATCTTAATTTCTTCAATGGCTTCATAGATGATTGAATAGGTCCTGATCTGTACACCTTCTTTCTCAGCAAGGTTTCTTGCTCCACCTGAAGGTCTAACCTGGAATCCAATTATGATTGCATCTGATGCAGAAGCCAATAGCACATCTGATTCTGCGATTGCTCCTACAGCCTTGTGTATGACATTAACCTGAACAGTTTCTATAGATAGCTTAATTAAACTGTCTGATAGGGCTTCTATGGATCCATCCACATCACCTTTTACAATCAGGTTCAATTCCTTAAACGTTCCTAATGCCAATCGTCTTCCGATCTCATCAAGACTTATACGTTTACTGGCTCTTGTAGTCTGTTCACGTTCTATCTGTGATCTCTTAGCTGCTATCTGACGAGCTTCCTGATCTGAATCAACGACTTTAAATTTCTCGCCTGCTTGTGGAGCTCCTCCTAGTCCCAGAATTACAATTGGTGTAGATGGACCAGCCTTCTTCAATCGTTTTCCTCTTTCATTAAACATCGCTTTTATACGTCCTGAGTGTGAACCGGCTACAATAGAATCACCTATCTCCAGTGTTCCACTTTGAACCAATACCTTGGTTACATATCCACGACCCTTGTCCAGAGAAGCTTCAAGTACTGTTCCATTGGCCTGTCGATCAGGATTGGCCTTCAGCTCAAGAACTTCTGCTTCCAGAAGTATTTTCTCCATTAATTGATCAATATTCTGACCCGTCTTAGCTGAAATATCCTGAGATTGATATTGTCCACCCCACTCTTCTATAAGCAGGTTCATAGATGCTAATTCCTGCTTAATCCTATCTACATCAGCACCGGGTTTATCTATCTTATTTATTGCAAATACAATAGGTACACCTGCAGCTTGCGAGTGGCTTATTGCCTCTTTGGTTTGAGGCATGATCTTATCATCGGCCGCAATTATAATAATTACGATATCAGTCACTTTAGCTCCACGAGCCCTCATTGCTGTAAATGCTTCGTGACCAGGAGTATCAAGGAAAGTAATCTTCTTTCCCTCTCCTTCTCCTACATGAACTTCATAGGCTCCTATGTGCTGGGTGATACCTCCGGCCTCACCACCTGCAACATTGGTTTCCCTGATATAATCCAGCAATGAAGTCTTACCATGATCAACGTGACCCATCACCGTAACAATCGGTGCTCTTGGCACTAAATCCTCAGGATCATCTACTATTTCTTCTTCAACCTCCTCTTCTTCTTCAAGATTAATGAACTCTACCTCATGTCCAAATTCATTGGCCAATAATTCAATGACCTCCGCATCCAACCTCTGGTTGATAGAAACAATAACTCCCATGTTCATACAAGTGGTAATCACTTCAGATACTGGGACATTTAATAAACTGGCAAGTTCACTTACTGAGATGAACTCTGTTACTTTCAGTTTGGTCTCTACTGCTTCCTGATCAATAAGTTCTTGTTTCTCTCTTTTTACTTCCCTGCTATCTCTTCTTATCTTTTGCCTCTTATTTTTACCACCACCTGACAATCGTGCCATGGTCTGTTTGATCTTCTCATCAATTTCCTTTTGAGTAACCTCTTTTACTTCTTCCTTCTTTCTTCCTCGTTGGTTACGCTTATTTGAAAATTGTGATGGATTGACCTTTTTTCTCTTTCTTTTTCTTCTTGCCGGCTGTTCTTTTGGTGCCTGCTTTCCCTTTTCTTTCTTTGACTCTTCAGTCGTTTTTTTCTTAGGCTTCTTTAACTTACCTATATCGATTTTACCTTGAATTTTTAAACCTTGTAATTGAGGAGTCTTAGCTCTAACCACTTCTTCTACAGGTTTAGGTTCAGGAGCTGGTTCACCTTTTACCGGTGTTTCTTCTTGTTTCACTTCTTCCACTACCTCTGGCTCCGCTTTTGGTTCTTCTTTAGGCTCTTCTTTCTTTTCCTCTTTCTTCTTAGGTTTTGGTTTGTCAAGATCGATTTTACCTATGACCTTTAATTGTGGTGTATCGGTTTTTGCCGTAATGACTTCTTCTTCTTCTTTTTCTACAACTGGCTCTTCCACTTTAACAGGTTCTTCTTTCTCCGGCTCTATCGTTTCTGTAACGGTTGAAACTGTTTCAACAGGCTTCTCTACTTTGGTTGCTGGTCGTGTACCAATAACGAGCTGATCAGCTTTTTCTTTAATGTCCATAGATTTGCTGAATTCACGCAACAAGTCAGCGTACATTTCATCTGACACTTTAGACGTAGGCTTATTATCGATTTCGTATCCTTTCTCGGTCAGAAAGTCTACGATGGTCGAGGTACCTACGTTCAATTCTTTCGCTATTTTTACTAATCTCTTAGACATTAAAGGGTTTTAGTGTTATTGTAATATATAAAATAGATTCTGAAACCTGTTAGTCATCTTCAAATTCAGAGGCTAAAATATTCAGAACTTCATCTATCGTTTCTTCTTCAAGGTCAGTTCTTCTTACAAGTTCATCTTTACTTAAATCCAACACCGATCTAGCAGAATCACACCCGATACCTTTCAATGCATCTATGATCCATTCTTCTATCTCATCTGCAAATTCATCCAGATCTACATCTTCTACTTCTCTTTCATCAGTCTCTCTATAAACATCAATCTCATATCCGGTTAATTTACTGGCAAGCTTGATATTAGACCCACCCTTACCGATAGCCAGAGAAACCTGGTCAGGCTTAAGGTAAACCGCGGCCTTCATATCATCATTATCAAGCTGAATATTAGAAACTTTTGCCGGTGTTAACGCACGCTGTATGAAAAGTATACTATTAGAAGTAAAGTTGACGATGTCAATATTTTCATTCTTTAATTCTCTTACGATTCCATGAATTCTGGATCCCTTCATACCGACACAAGCACCTACAGGATCAATTCGATCATCATAAGATTCAACAGCAACTTTTGCCCTTTCTCCCGGAATTCTTACAATCTTCTTCACTGTAATCAGTCCATCCTCAATTTCCGGTACTTCCTGCTCCAATAATTTCTCAAGGAACTTACTATCAGTTCTTGATAAAACAATAATCGGAGTATTATTTCTCATCTCTACCCTTTTGATGACTGCTCTTACCATATCTCCCTTACGGAAAAAATCTCCTCTGATCATTTCATTCCTGGGCATGATCAATTCATTTCCGGTCATATCATCAATTACAAGGATCTCTCTTTTTAGGATCTGACCTACTTCACCAAGTACAATCTCTCCAACACGATCCATATATCTCTTGTAGATCTCATCTTTCTCTAATTCCATGATTCTGGAGATCAATGTCTGCCTTGCAGCCATTATTGATCGTCTACCGAAATCTTCCAGGTGTAATTGCTCATAACACTCCTCTCCCACTTCATAATCTTCATCTATTGATTGGGCTTCCGACTCTGAGATCTGGCTAGACTCATCTGCAACTTCACCATCTGGAACGATTTCTCTTACCCTCCACATCTCAAGGTCTCCATTCTGAGTATTCACGATGACGTCGAAGTTTTCATCAGAACCATATTTTTTTCTGATAAGAGTTCTGAATACATCTTCTAACACCCTAACCATAGTTGGCCGGTCTATATTCTTACCTGCCTTAAATTCCGAAAATGATTCTACTAAATTCATTTTATTTATTTAAAACTGACTTTAATCCTGGCCTCACTTATTTGATTATAAGCCACACCAGTTTTCTTATTTACTTTTTTCTTTTTCTTACCTTCTTTTACAACATCAACCCATTCAATTTCAATCCCATCATCATCAGCACTCACTATCTTCCCATTATACTTTTCACCTTCAACACTTTTGACAGAAATTGTCCTTCCGATGTTCTTCATATATTGCCTCGGAAACATCAGTGGCCTTCCAACTCCAGCTGATGAAACGTCCAGAGTATATTTCTCACCAAACCACTTATTGTTGTCCAGAACTTCTTCCAGATCCCGGCTTACTTTTCTACACTTGACAAAAGTTACCTGATCATCACTGTCAAGATATACTTCGACCCTATTTCCATTAATCTTTACCTCAATCAGAAAACAATCATCTAATTCATGTGAAGTCAAACTCTCATTGACCAATTGGGCTATCTTGTCAACATCCACTTTATTCAGATTAGTACAATTAAAAAGAGGGAACTTAAATTGTTCCCTCGTCGTCGCCAATTCCGCCGCAAAGATAAATAAAATAAGACTATTTATCAATAATATTTGCAATATCATCCTTTCTACTCATCGACGAGTTCCATTTCTATTAATCTGGTTTCAAGGTCAGCGTCTACGATCCTGACTTTTAATGAGTCTCCCATGGTTATTTTTTCCTTGCTGTGCCTTCCTACAGCATACAACCTGGAATCAGGTACAATGTAGGGTTCACCTATAGATTGAAAGCTCACCAGTCCCTCTCCTCTTGATTCGTGAAGAATTACAAAGATCCCTTTCTCGATGATACCTGATACATATCCGGTCTGAACCTGACCTATCTGATTGAGCACATATTCAGCCTGTTTATATTTAACTGATTCCCTTTCAGCATCATTGGCCTTTCTTTCCTGACCTGAGATATATTTGCATTTAGTATCCAGATCATCTTTTTTAACACGGGTAGTCTTAGAGAGGTTCCATTCTAGAATGCGATGGACAAGAACATCTGCATATCGACGGATAGGAGAAGTAAAATGGGTGTAGTAATCGAATGAAAGCCCATAATGCCCAATATTATTGGGAGAATACTCCGCCTTAGCCATGGTTCTAATTGCTAGCGGTTCGAGCATTTTTAATCGCTCATCCTCTTGTGCTCGCTCTGCAAGTGCATTAAAGGATGAGGCAATATTTTTAGGAGTATCTACCTTGATCTGTACCCCAAGCTCACTTGCAAATAAAGAAAAGTCTGCCAATCGATCCGGATCAGGTTCATCATGCACCCGATATACAAACGGTATCTCAAGTTGTTCTTTTTTAGAAATGTATTCAGCAACCATTTTATTTGCCAGGAGCATAAAATCCTCAATCATCATATGGGCATCTTTACGCTCTTTAACCTGCACAGAAATCGGTCTTGCCTGATCATCTAATTCAAAGTATACTTCCTCTGACTCAAAAGCAATAGAGCCATGCTTGAACCTTTCTTTTCTAAGGTGATGAGCCAATTCATTTAATAGAGTTACTTTTTCTGCGTACTCTTCACTATTTCCCTCAATTACTTCTTGAGCTTCCTCATAAGTAAATCTTCGGTCTGAATGAATAATCCCTTTACCAAACCACTTATCCTTAAGTTTAAATTTCTTATCAAAAGTGAATACAGCTGAGAATACAAGCCTGTCGACTTGAGGATTTAGAGAACATAAATCATTGGATAATTTCTCCGGGAGCATCGGTACCACCCGATCCACCAGATACACTGAAGTAGATCTTTCAAGGGCCTCTTTATCCAATGCTGTTTTCTCTCTCACGTAGTGTGTGACATCTGCAATATGAACTCCTAATTCAATCTTGTCTTCTGACACCACCAATGAGATAGCATCATCAAAATCTCTGGCAGATGCAGGATCTATGGTTACTGTCCATGTCTCCCTGAAATCTCTTCTCCTTTCTATTTCGTCCTCTGTAATACTCCCATCAATGGTCTCCACCTCTTGTAAAACTTCAGGAGGAAATTCTATCTCAAACCCATTAGAGTACAGGATTGATTGCATGGATACATCACTGTGCGATGCTTTTTCAAGCACCTTACTGATCTTTCCCCATACAGCTTTATTCTGATTAATTCCCCAGTCAGTAATTTCTGCAATGGCATAGGTACCTTCCTTTATTCCATTGAGATCCTGATGCTTTATATGGACTTCCGGAAGCCTGGGATTAGACACTGGAATGACAGAACCGTATCGATGAAATTGATGCACAATACCTACAACATGTGTTGTTTTTCTTTTTACGATTTCCACAATTCTCCCTTCAGGTTTATTCCTTCCTGGGATTTCAACAACTTCTACCTTAACAGTATCCCCATGAAAGGCGCCTCTTGTCATCTTGGCAGGAACATAAATATCCAGCTCAGAATCATCAGATACGATATAAGCTGCTCCGGATCTTGTCATATCTACTACTCCGGTATATTCGTGCTTTTCAGCAAATGGAGCTGCTGTTGTTTGACTCATTTTACGGTTCCACTTATATCGGTCATCTTTGATATTGTAAAGGATTCCCTCTTTTTCCAGGACACGAAAAATGTGTATTACGGAATCTTTGGAATTATTAATTTTTAGTTTCTTAATGAGCTGCTTGGCAGTCATTCTTTTTTTAGGATTACGGCTAAAATATTTAGTAATCCTACCTCTTAACTCGGAAGATGATAACTTCCTTCGTTTATTAAATCTATGTTTTGACATTAATTTTATTTCTATTTAAAAATTTAATTGGGTCATCTTCCAATACAGAAGACAGCCGGTCTTTTGTGCAGGAATGCTGCATCTTTTTTTATCCACTGTTTAATGGGCAAAGTTTTTACCTCTTGATCTGTGCCGGTAAGATCAATAGAGATGGATAATAATGTACCTGGTCGGAGACAAGAACATGTTGTAGTGAGGAGACTTTTATTTCGGTATGGTGTTTCGATGAATATATGTGTACTACCATTTTTTTGCACATCAAGTTCAATCCATCTCAATTTTTTTACCAATTTCCCTTTGTCATGAGGTAAATATCCGTGAAATGTGAATTGCTGTCCATTGAATCCGGAACCCATTAAAGCAAGCAGAATTGAAGATGGCCCTACCAATGGAATGACTGGAACATTATGCTCCTGAGCCCAGGAAACCACACGGCTTCCCGGATCAGCAATTCCGGGGCATCCCGCTTCAGATATAACTCCAATATCCTGAATCCGTGCATTTTTTGATAAATATTCATTTAATCCTTCCCAGGGGTCGTGTTTATTCAATTCAAAAATGTCTATCTCTTGCAATGGGGTTGGATGATCTGAACGCTTGATAAATCTTCGAGCAGTCTTAGCCCTTTCAACAATAAAATGGTTTAATGCATGTAAAGCTTTGAGTGTAGATTCTGGAATGGTATCGATATGTTCTTCAACAATAGGACATGGAATCATGTATATAGACATAGTAGTCAACTATAAATTCACCGCAAAGTTAAGGATATGAAATCTGTAAGTAGGTTAAATGAAGATTATTATTCAATAAACCCTATGACTTAATGAATTTTAGAATCTTTGACTCATCATTGACCATTACTTCAAGAAAGTAAATTCCTGAAGGAAGATCAGCAACATTCAATGAAGAGATATTGGTTTTTTCTATGATGAGCCTGCCATTGATATCTCTTACAATTACATTAGAAATTCCTTCAGGCCTTACGAGAATATTTAAATCATCTACAACCGGATTGGGAAAAATATCAATCTCTTGAGCTAATACTCCTCCGATGTTTTCGATATCATAATCATATACCTGAACAGAACCAATCTGCATATCAACTTCTGAATAATCCGCGTTACCGATGACAATTCTACTTCCATTACCAGATATTGCAGATGAAGAAAGAAGATCAAAAGACTGCCTGATAAATCCGGCATCAACCTCTCTCCACTGCTTGTTGCGATATATGAATATCCGTACTGCTCCTTTAGACGAGGCTAAAAGTGTATTCCCATCACGGGATATGGAAATGGTATGGCCCAGATGTTCATTATCAAAGGTTCCATTAATGATATTTCCCTTCCTGATCCATTCCTCATTAATGAGCTCAAAAACCGATATAGACCCTGATCCCGAATCATCACCATCAGAACAGATCACAATTTGTGTTCCCAGAGCTGCATACTTTATTCTTTTTCCAAAATTTATTTCATCGGGCTTACCCAAAATATCTTCTCCCATTTGAATCCACTCATTACCAACGAATTCCATTATTCTAACTCCCCCTGGCTGATCCCCAGCTTGATCAAATGAAACGGCAAGTTTATTTCCATCACCAGAGAGTTGGATTGAATAACCCAGACGATCCATGACCTTATTTCCGTGAATTTCTTGTCCCAGTTGCACCCATTTATCCTCTTGTAATTCCCATACCTTTACAGATCCTGCCTGCCTTATAGGCTCCTGAATATCAGGACGTCCGATCGCAACCCTGGTCCCTGCATCATTCATGGATAGTGTTCTGATTTCAAATGTTGCAGTAAGCCCTTCTTCATTTAAAGTCTGACCGATCTGATTCCATGATCCATTCTGAAACTCATATACTCTTCCAAACCCCTGATACTGAAAATCATCAAGAAAGTCTGAAGCAAATGCAACTCGATTACCTTCCTTACTTAGTGCAATAGGAAACCGTATTCTATTGGCCAGATTTCCATCCAAAATATCATCACCTCGATTATTCCAGGAACTTCCATCCCATTCCAGTATCCTGACAAACCCTTGTCTATCCAGGCTCAATGTAGGAGCAGAAATGGCCATAATATTCCCATCGTCGGAAAGAGAGACTTTATCACCCAGCAAGTCAAATGCTTCTTCTCCATATATGATACTACCTACGAGATCTTGACAAGTAACAACAACGTTAATGGTAAAATTGAAAATTAATATCAAGAAAAATATCCTCTTCATTCTCGTTTAACTATAAGTCTTTTCAAGATATAAATTTCCTTACACTATTGCTGTTAAAAACACAATCATATTGATGTGCCAATACTCCAGATTTAAAAACGCTTCTAATACTTTATAAAATCTTATTTTCAGGTTTGCTAAAAAATCAATAAGTATTTAAATGAATAAGTTATTAGGTCTTTTCACTTTGTTGACTTGCTTCGCTATTTCTGATGTATTGCACGCTCAAGATCAACCCAATGTATCATCTCTCTCCATTAAGCAAATTATGCAGGGCGAAAAATTTGTTGGATATAGCCCGAGTAATCAGCGTTGGTCTTCGGATGGTTCCTCCATTATCTTCTCCTGGAACCCTGAAATGGACACCCTGAGATCGAATTATAAAGTAGATGTGGACGCTCGCACCATAAGTAGAATGGAATCAGAGGAATTGATGTACTTTCCTAATAATTATGACATTTCAGAAGACGGGATGTATACCGTATATGGCAAACATGGAGATATATTTAAGTTAAATCTGAAGACTGGCACCCGAACTCAATTATTAAAAACTTCAGATCGAGAATCCAGGCCTTTCTTCTCAGAAGGAGGATATGATGTGGTATATATGAAGAACAACAATTACTTCATCAGATATAATGATGATGGCAGAATTGAACAACTGACACAATTCGTTTCAGGAAATGAAAGGAAAGAACGTTCTTTATCAGATCCAAAGCAATGGCTGAAAGATGACCAGCTTGATCTCATCCAGGTTCTTGATGATAGAGCTACTGCTCGGAGCCTGAGAGAGGAAAGATCGGAGGATCAGCAACCTTTCTTCCCTATGAAGATCCATTACGGAAAGAAAAGGATCAATCTTAACGGGATTTCTCCTGATCTAAATCATATTGTTTATTCATTTACCACATCTTCAGGTGATGATAGAACCCTTGTTCCTGATTACGTTTCAGAAAGTGGTTTTACCGAAAATCTATATTCAAGATCAAAGGTCGGAGGTCCACAAGATTCTTATGAATCATGGGTGTATGATCGCACAGGAGATACGACTTACATGATCAATACCAAGGAATTGCCAGGAATCAAATCCAAAGCACTCTTCATGAAAGACTATTTAGAAGATGGGAATGAATTTATCGATACATTGAAGAAGGCAAGAGAGGTAATTATCCTGGGACCAGTATTTTCTGATGGAGGAAATGCGATGGTGGTTGTCAGATCAATGGACAACAAGGACAGGTGGATCTGCTTGCTGGATTTATCATCCGGTAATCTCACATCGATAGAAAGACAGAGAGATGAAGCATGGATTGGAGGACCTGGTATCGTGAGCTGGAATTTCTCAACCGGAAATATAGGTTGGATTGATGAAAGTACCATATTCTTCCAATCTGAAGAAACCGGCTATAGTCATCTTTATTCACTAAATATTAATTCCGGACAAAAGACAGCATTGACCAGTGGCAATTATGAAGTCTTAAATGCTCAACTGAGCAAGGACAAAACAATCTTCTATCTGACTACTAACGAAGAAAGCCCTCATATACAACACTTCTACCACCTCTCTGTTACTGGAGGTAAACCTATAAAAATCACCTCTGAGCTTGGAGGACACCAGGTAGCAATGTCTCCTGATGAATCGAGGCTGGCCATCAGATATTCAACAAGCAATACACCGTGGGAACTTTATGTCATGGACAATCAGCCAGGAGCAGAAATGATTCAACTCACTGAATCAACTACTGATGCATTCAATCAATATGATTGGGTTCTTCCTGAGATCATTAGGTTTAAAGCCAGGGATGGCGTGGAAGTTCCTGCGAGAATCTACAGACCTGAAGACAATAAAAAAAATGGAGCGGGTGTAGTATTCGTGCATGGAGCGGGATATCTACAGAATGTACATCATTGGTGGTCGGGATATTATCGTGAATATATGTTCCACAATTTCCTCCGGGATCAGGGATATACTGTGATTGATATAGATTATCGAGCCAGTGCAGGATATGGAAGAGACTGGCGTACAGCGATCTACAGATGGATGGGTGGCCATGACCTCAACGACAATGTTGATGGAGCTAAATATCTGGTTGAATTCGAAGATGTAGACGCAGAAAGAATTGGAATCTACGGAGGGTCATATGGTGGATTCATTACATTAATGGCCATGTTTAATGCTCCGCAACAATTTAAAGCCGGTGCAGCCCTTAGGTCTGTAACAGATTGGGCGCATTATAATCATGGATACACCTCTAATATTTTAAATACCCCAACTACCGATCCGGATGCATACAGAAAAAGCTCTCCCATCTATTTTGCAGAAGGCCTCCAGAATCACCTGGTGATGCTTCATGGAATGGTTGATAGAAACGTTCAATTTCAGGATGTTGTAAGGTTATCACAACGATTGATTGAACTTGAGAAAGAGAATTGGGAGTTGGCTGTGTTCCCTATGGAAGGACATGGATTTGTTGAGCCATCCAGCTGGACCGATGAATATCGTAGAATTTACGAACTCTTTGAAAAATACCTTAGATGATATGTTGACTTGTCAAAAACATCTTTTCGACCTTGCTGGTGATGTTACTTATCTAAACATGGCTTACATGTCACCATTGATGAAGCAATCTATGGAAGTTGGGGTCCATGGCCTTAAGATGAAATCCAGACCCTATGAAATCCAGGTGGATGACTTTTTTACACCTGTCCAGACTGTAAAAGCTTCCTTTTCCAGGTTAGTTGAAGGTGATGACGTCGACAAGATCGCCATTATTCCTTCCATTTCATATGCCATGGCCAATGCTGCCAAGAATATTCCACTCAAAAAAGGAGAAGAAATCATTGTCCTGGAGGGTCAGTTTCCTTCACATGTTTACCCGTGGAAAGCCCTTGCTGATGAGAAGGGAGGTAAAATATTAACCATTAATGCGTCAGATAGTGAAAGCTCACGCGGTAGCGAGTGGACAAAAAGGATAATTGAAAGTATTGGGCCCCAAACTAAAATTGTAGCTATCCCACACGTTCACTGGTCGGACGGAACGCTTTATGATCTTAAGTCAATAAGAGAAAAACTGGATGAATACGAAGGCTATCTCATCATTGATGGTACACAATCCAT
>JABDLO010000542.1 GCA_013002995.1 Saprospiraceae bacterium
CCCTCATGCTCATCGTCTGTATCCGGATTCATATGACAGGATATACATGTGAATACACTGAAATTATTCTCATCTGTGTGACAGTCTATACAATCACTCCATTCCCCTTCATGTGATCCACTATAAATAGGAAAATACTGCCCATCATGGTCAAAGGTGGATGGTTCCCATGCATCCTGACTGTGACAACTGGCACAATCCGTCGAGAATCCAACCAACTCATGATTCGGATCAATGGTATTATTAAAATCGTCCAGGTGACATCCCACACAATCTGTCGGAGTATCTAGGTAATCCCCATTATGGCACGATACACAATCTCCAGCAATCATCGCATGAGCTCCCTCCAATACATAATAATCGTCATGCACATCAAATGATGCAGGCATCCAATCTGGTTCCGTTGTATGGCACGACGCACAGTCAGTACTGATGCCCAGCTCTACATGATTCGGGTTTTGACTGCCTTCAAAATCCTGGGTATGGCAATCCACACACTCCGTTGAAATACCTTCATATCCATCAGCATGACATTGCTGACAGTCTATTCCTATGTGAGATCCCGTTAATGGAAATGAGGTCGCATTATGATCAAATGCTCCATCTGATTCTCCTGTGGGGTGACAAGCCAGACAGGCATTGTCTTCATAAATATATCCAGCAACACCCTCATGCTCATCGTCTGTATCCGGATTCATATGACAGGATATACATGTGAATACACTGAAATTATTCTCATCTGTGTGACAGTCTATACAATCACTCCACTCCCCTTCATGTGATCCGCTATAGATTGGGAAAAAGGCCAAATCATGATTTGAATATATGGCAGGAGACCAACCTGGATCTGCAGTATGACATTTAGCACAATCCATTTCAAACCCAGCATTTTCATGATCTGGCATAACTGATTCTTCAAAATCAGTCTGATGACATGAAAAGCAATCTGACACAACATCTGCAAAATTATCAGTTGTATGACATCGTTTACAATCGTTTATCTCATGTCCCAGAGTCAGCGGAAAAAAACTGTGGTCTACAGCTTCAGTATCCCATTCATTATCTTCCGGAGAATGGCAATCAATGCAATTTATGGAAAACCCGGCCGAAATATGATCTGGATTACTTGTCATTTCAAAATCAGCCTGATGACAGGAAATGCATTCGTTTCCAATTCTTTCAAAATTCAGATTAGTTCCTCCCTGGTGACAATCCACACAAGAAAGATTGTCATGTGCTCCTAGTAGTGGAAAACCATTTTGCTCATGTAACTCGGGGATGTGGTCAATCAACCAATCCCCTGTGTTATGACATCTTATACAGTCATTCCCAACACTCATATTATGTACGTCAAAATGGCAAGAGATACAATCAGTTTGAACCTCTTCAAATACCAAGCTAGCGTGACACGCTCTACAATCCACTTGATCATGTCCCCCGGTAAGCGGGAATGAAGTGTCAAAATGATTAAATCCCTTTTCAGTAGAATTTAGCTCAATTCCTGTGGCAGAAGAAATATTAGTCTTTTTCTCTTCAATAAAATTCCATGATTCTCGTGGTATCTCCCAACCTTCTGTATTATGACAAGCAGCACAATCCATACGCATAGAATCGCCATGGGGAGATTGTGCCTCCCCGATCATAGCCCAGGCTAAAAAGATCAATATGTATGGCAATCTATACAATCGAATTTCTTAATTTTATATTCAACAAATATGGTCTCTCCACCACTTACTCTATCCTTATGACACTCGCTACATTTTATTTCCTGATGTTTGCCATCTAAGGGGAAAGCAGTTAGTTGATGATTAAATTCTGAGGCCTCCCAAGAGTCTGGGTTATGACATCGAGAGCAATCTGTAATCCCTCCTTTATCAAATTGATTTTCATGAACATCAAGATGGCACGAATTACACTGATTATTAACTCCGCTGAAATTTTGAATGATAAGGCCGTCCTCCTCATAAAAATGACAAGACCTACATTCTACCGACTGATGTTTACCTTCCAATGACCAGGAAGTCAGTTTATGATCAAACTCGACCTGGGCCCAAGTCTCAGCATTATGACATGTGTTGCAATTGTTTTCTGGATAGTATTGTAATGGTATTGATTCCTCATGGATATCATCATGACAATCAATACAATTTGAACCTATATTCCTGAACGTCCATTTATCCTCACTAACGTGACACATAAAACAAGGAGTAGCAATATGTGAGCCCTCCAGCGGAAAAGTCGAAGTATTGTGTTCTTCCAAACCATATGTAGTAAAATCGAATGGATTATTAACTGTATGACAATCTACACAATCTATACTTGCATTCACTGATAAGAATTCTCCTTCATGAAAATCTGCGTGGCAATCTGAACAATTAGTAAAATCGATGGGATCAGTTAATTTATCCAAATGGCAACTTTTACAATCAACTTGTTGATGCATGCCCTCCAAAGGAAAATCAGTTAATCCATGATTAAATGAAGTATTTATGGTTGTCTTAAAACCTTGTTCGTCATGGCAAGAAGCACAATCATTTCCAAGCTTCCCGTCGTGAATATCAGTATGGCATGAAATACAATTATTTTCTTGAATGCCTACTAAATCTTGAAATACATTATTAGCTAGTACATTGTTATCATGACATAAAAAGCAATCAGTATTTGTATGTTTCCCTTTTAATTGAAATGCCGTTTTATTGTGGTTGAACCTTCCTTGACCAATGAATCGATTAAATGAATTATCAATATGACACTCATTACAATTGCCAGGGAGGTTCCCATTGTGGATATCAATATGGCAATCGACACATGAATTAAAAGGAATTCCCCTAAACTCTTGAAATTGAGAGCCATTAGACTCAAAAACCGGATGACATAAATTACAATCTACATCTGTATGAGCCCCTGAGAGTTGATACTGAGTTGTATTATGATCAAATAATGAAGCTGGTGAAAATGCTTCATAGGTGTGACAGGAATTACAATTATTGGACAATGTACCTCTATGCTCATCATCATGACAGGAAATACAATCAGTAGCCAGTCCAAGAAATGTATTTTCTCTTTTTTTGATATTTATATCAGAGATTAAATCAGGCTGATGGCACGCACGACAATCTATCACCTCATGTGCTCCTTGCAATTCATAACCTGCCAGTAGATGATCAAATGAAGATTCTTCAAATCTTATCATTTCAAACATTCGACCATGGTGATCGTTATGACAATCAACACAGTCCTTCCCATTCATATCTGAAGAAACATGATATCCTCTCCCGGAGAGCATTAAATCATTGATCTCTTCATGACAACTTAAACATTTATCATCTGGAACACGATTACCCAAAGAGTGACATTGGGTACAATTACTTAATCCTTCAAGATGAGCATGAGATTCTGATAATTTACCAGGAGATAATTGACTCACTCCTTCAACAAGAATGAAAATAAAAAATATGGTTCCATATGTCCTTATAGAACCTTTCATTTACGATGGCTTTTTAAAGTATGAGCAAATCTCTTTTTAATTTCTATTCCCGCTTCTTCAAGAAACTTAATAGGAAGTTCTCCTCCGATAAAAACATAAACCAAATCATTCTCAATTTTAATGAACTCATCTTGCCCATTTATTGAAAGGAATGCATGATCCGATTCAATCTTCTTCACGTTAGAATTAAATATTATATCAAGGTTCTTATTTTGATGAGCTATTTCAATCTTTGCTCTATTCTTAGGTTTCAGTCTTGCAAATTGATCTTTGCGGTATGAAAGAATAACATCATTACCTTCCATCAAGAGCAATGCTGACTCGATGGCTGAATCACCACCACCAACAACAATGATCTTTTTATTATTAATTCTTTCGGGCTCAAGAAGCCGATAATACACCTTTGGTAATTCCTCTCCAGGTATATTGAGCTTCCGGGGAGATCCTCTTCTGCCAATTGCAATAAGAATCCGCTTCGAAATGTACTCTTTCCCATTATTGCACTTTGTTTTAAACAAACCATCGTCCATTGGAATAACATTATCTACTTTGCATTGCTCATTAATGATTATATTGTTAGTCTTTAAAGCATCATTCCAGATTTTCAACAATTCATCCTTAGAGGTATCATAAAGTTTCACCTTACGATAAAGTGAAAGGTCCATTGGATTGGTCATTACAATTTTAGCTCTTGGAAATGAATAAACTGTCCCACCCAAAGTATCTTGTTCCAATACTTCAAAATTAAGACCATAAGATTTGGCAGTTAACGCTGCTGATATTCCCGCGGGACCGGCACCAATTATTACAAGATCAAGGCTCGTACCTCCTTTCCGGTCAAGGCCCTGAAATATATTAGCAACTGCTTGTTTTCCCTGCTCAACACTATTCTTAATCAACCCCATCCCGCCAAGTTCACCGGCGATATATATGCCTTTAATATTGGTTTCAAAAGTTAGATTGACATGAGGTAGTTCTACACCTCGTGACTCTGTTCCTATTCTAAGTGATATGGCCTCAACGGGACAATTATGAAAGCAAGCTCCGTGTCCTACACAACTTGAGGCATTGATTACCTCTGCCTTGCCATTAACAATACCGAGTATATCCTTTTCCGGACAAGCAGCTACACAAGCTGCACTTCCAATGCAAGTAGAAAGGTCAATGTATGGATGTAAAGAAATTGGCTCATAACGGCCTTCTTCTTTAGCTTTTGCAATTTTTTCTACAGTGGTGTCACTTATTTTTTTCAGTTTCCTTAGGTAAAAATATATGATAACCACCATTAATAAAATGACCAATCCATAAATCAATATTTCTTCTAATAACAATTCCATTTCAAAAAATCCATTTATATCCTAGTGCCAGTGTAACTGCAACATGAATCACGACAATTAGCAGTAAGATCAGTGCAAAGGGTAAATGTGCCACATGCCAATACTGAAACAGTTTTTGCATTTGAGCTAATCTTCCAATTTTTGATTTCATCTTGGCTTCCTCCTTAATCAATCTGCGTAAATGATTTACTTCCTTTATTTCCATTCCGGAGTTGATGAGTAAGGATCTTATTTTCTGATTTCTTTGTATTTCTTTAATCCAGTTAAACCCAAAAAATACTTTTTCATGAGGATCTGGAATTATTAACTCAAGGAATGCGTCATTTCCGCGACTGGCATTCCTTATGGATTCAAATAGTTCTTCTTGCCTACTTTTGACTTCATGGAGAGTCAATGCCCGCCCTTCTATTGTCCTTGGTATCTGGATATAAATATATCTGCCGATTACCCCACTAAGAACAACGGCAACCATAGACCAGAAAGCTATGGAAACAATTCCTCCAAACTTAAATGTTGTGTGGAACATTACCAGGATCGGACCTAAAGAGCACAGGAAAATATGAAATTCAAGCAGATACTTAAGCCTTATAAATCTTTTCAGAAACCCATAACGCTTTCTTAGGATATAGATGATTACACCAAATAATATCATAAACGTACCCAGAATTCCAATTCCTTGTCCAAATAACCCTGATGGCTTGAACCAGTCATATCTAGGATGATAAAATCTTTGCTCTAAGGGTAAGGTATAATATGAATAACCTGTCTTAGCAATATAGAAAGTCACCAAAATGCCTGTTAAGAGCATTGAAAAAATATACAAAGAGTGTAGCGATTTATTCACTTCAATTATTAATTATCAATCACAGTAAAAGCCTGCAATAAATTATCAGTAAATACTTATGGGAATTGAATTGAGTATCAGATGAATTTAGAGAGGAGGACCTCTTTCTACATGACCGTTATTAAACTTTTCTTCCGAGAAGTCCAACTGATTGTAAACCGGTGGATTCTGATTATTTAAAACTAAAGAATTAACGTTATGCTGTAGAGGAATATTACATGAAATGGAATTAGAATCAGGTAAATCTATTTCTTTATTAATATGATTGTCTTCTACTTGAATGTTTTCAAGATGACCATCTCCTATATCAGTGTTAAAGATAAATTCTAAAACATTTTTTAGTGTCTCATTATCAACATAAAACGTAGTTTCAGTCTCTCCAAAACTATTTTCAATATGATAATGAGGCATCATATTGTGCAGTAGAATGATGAATCCTGCAGTAAGAAGAATATGTAGTCGGAGCACTTTGATCTTCTAAATATAACACACATTAAGAAATTCTTCAAATGTAGTAACCTATTAATGACGCATTAGTGACATGAAGTCTTCAGAACGATATCAACTAATGGCTTCCAATGAAATCATTAGCGACAATGTTACTTATCCTAATGAAAATGATAAATAAAATTTATAAGTACTGTAAAACCATTTTTATTTAGTTATGTTACATTTGTGATAGCATTACTATCATATTAATTAGTTTTAATATCATACCATGAAAATGATTCTTAGAAACACTACTAATATTTCCAAGAAATACATCCGATTTATAAAATGGAAATTATATCAGATGAAGAAAAAATTTAAAACCTTGCTTTATGCTGAAGTATTTATAAAAAGGTTAACGAATAGGAAAGAAATCTTTAGAGCAACCATCAAACTTGGTGTACCAGGTAGGGATATTATCATTTCCCATAAAGAACATTCTTTATCTAAATTATGGAAAGAATCTGTCCAGGACATCCATAGATATCTGAGCAAGCATAAAAAAAGGTCATTAAATATTGGAAATTAATTGAATTAAATCTCCATAATCTTAGAACTTAAATGTATTCGAGATTATTTAATCTATTGCAAGCTGTACTATTTCTATAAAAATGAAGAAATCTCTTCAATTCATCAATATTATATATAGAGAAACCAATGAGCCTTAGCACACTTAAGATGACTCCTCTTGAAAGATTCCGACGGTTATTGAAAATCGATAAAAAGGATATTACTCAAGTTTATGCATATGCTTTTTTTAACGGGATTGTCAACCTTTCACTTCCATTAGGGATACAGGCTATTATCAATCTTATACAAGGCGGTGAAATGACAACTTCCTGGGTTATATTGGTAGCTTTCGTAATCGGTGGAATTGCCTTAACAGGGATACTACAGCTATTGCAGCTAAGAATCGTTGAGAATATAGCCCAGAAGATTTTCAGTAAAGCATCATTTGAATTTGCTTACAGGATCCCGAGAATAAAATTTAGTGCATTCTATAATTATTATGCACCGGAACTTACTAATAGGTTTTTCGATACGATGACCATTCAGAAAGGACTACCCAAAATATTAATTGATTTTTCACTTGCCTTATTCCAGATCTTTGTTGGCTTGATAGTTTTAAGTTTATATCACAATTTTTTCATTCTTTTCAGCTTCATCCTTGGTCTTTTACTGTATGTAATAATTGCAATCACTGGTCCTAAAGGTATGACAACCAGTCTTACAGAATCAAAATATAAATACAACATCGCCTTTTGGCTGGAAGAAATAGCAAGGACAAAACTATCATTTAAGTTGTATAGTAGTTCTGACCTAAACCTGGATAAAAGCAATGATCATGTTGACAAATATCTAAATGCGAGAGAAAATCATTTCGGTGTGCTGGTCAACCAGTTTTTGTATCTCATTGGATTCAAGGTCATCATTGCAGCAGGTCTTTTAGTTACAGGAAGTATACTTGTGTTTAATCAGGAAATGAACATTGGTCAATTTGTTGCTGCTGAGATTATAATCATACTCATCATTGCATCCGTTGAGAAACTCATCGGCTCTTTGGATTCTATCTATGATGTATTAACAGCTCTTGAAAAGATTGGTTATGTTACTGATATGCCGCTTGATAATGAAGGTGGACTGGCGTTACCAACGGAAAAACCATTTTCGGTAGCATTTAAGAATGTTTCCTATGCTTATCCGGACAATCCTGAATTGACACTTGACAAGGTTTCATTTGAAGTACCTTCCGGTAAATCCATTTATATCGATGGTCCATCAGGAGCAGGTAAGTCAACAATACTCAATTTAATTGCAGGAGTAGAAAATCCGCAATCAGGGACAATACTTTTCAATGGACAATCATTTCAATCGCTGTGTAATAAACGATTGCATGAAAATATTGGATTTGTGTTAAGCCATAATGACATATTCCAGGGAACGATTCTTGAAAATATCACTATGGGTCGTGAGAATGCAACATTGAACCTCGTAAATAGAGCAATCGAAATTACAAGATTGGAAGATTTCATATCCACCCTCCCCAATGGATTAAATACAATATTAGATCCGGAAGGTAAAAAGATTCCTCGCGGTATCCAGGACAAGATATTGCTTGCAAGAGCAATTGCGACCGATCCATTATTGCTCATCCTTGAAGATCCCCTGGACCGTGTCAGGACAGGTGAGAAAGAAGAAATAATGAAAGATCTTACTTCGCCAGGATGTAATTGGACCATCATCATCACGAGTGTTGATGCCAATTGGAAAAAACTAATCCCGGACAGCATTACATTGAATGAAGGGAAAATTGTTAAATCAACTTTAAACGGGAAAAACGATGCTTAATCTCAGTGAAGTTTCCATACAGAACAGGATAGATAAGGATAAGTATTCGATCTTTAAGAAACTTGAAGAGAGATCAGTTTCAAAGGTACTACTCAGATTACTATCCATAGTTTCAGTCATTGCTGTTTTGTCATTATTCCTCCCATGGACTCAAAATATTAGGTCCAAAGGATACGTCACAACTCTTAATCCTTATGACCGACCTCAATACATACAATCACTGATAGACGGAAGAATTGAAAATTGGTTTGTACAGGAGGGCGATATCGTCCAGGCTGGAGATACAATCATTTTTATTACAGAATCAAAAGAAGACTACCTGGATCCGCAATTGCTTGAGCGTACAGCCAGCCAGGTAGATGCTAAAACACAGTCAGCAGATGCTTACAAGCAAAAAGCAAACAACTTACAGAAGCAATATCAGGCTGCTCTGCAGAATAGAGATATAAAAGTACAACAGAATGACATTAAGATCCAACAGGTTAAGATTAAACTGGCCAGTGATTCAATGGATCTTGAAGCTGCAAGAATTAAGTTAAAAAACTCTACTAATCAGCTGAAAAGGATTCGTGAACTCTATGAGAAAGGAATCAAATCCCTTACTGACTATGAAACCAAGACCTTTGAATATCAGGAATCACAAGCCAAGGTAATTTCACTTGAAAATAAGATGTTAGCCAACAAAAATGAAATTTCTAATCTCAAGGCCAATAAAAATGCAATCATCAATGAATACAACGAGAAACTATCCAAGATCCAGGCAGACAGAATGTCTTCATTATCCATGCAATATACTTCTGAAGGAGAAGCAAATAAGCTTCAGTCTGAATACAATAAATACGAAGTCAGAACGGGTGCTTATTATCTGACATCCCCCATAACAGGAAGAATCACAAAAGCCATTCAGACGGGGATTGGAGAATTTATAAAGTCCGGAGAAAATATTGTTAGCATTATTCCTCTCGACTACGAGCTTGCAGTGGAAATGTATGTTGAGCCTATGGACATGCCTCTACTAGAGAAAGGCCAAAAAGTAAGGCTTCAATTCGATGGATGGCCAGCTATAATCTTCAGTGGATGGCCTAATAGTTCTTATGGCACATTTGGAGGTGAAATATGGGCAATAGATAATTTTATCAGTGAAAATGGATTATATAGAATACTTGTAATAGAAGATCCTGAGGAGCAGACATGGCCGGAAGAAATAATGGTTGGTGGGGGCGCCAATGCACTCATATTGTTAAAAGATGTCAGATTGTATTATGAGTTATGGCGACAACTCAATGGCTTCCCCCCTGATTTCTATGAAATTGAGAAAACTGAAGATCCCAAACTAAAAGCTCCTATTAAGAGGGTTAAAGAATTATAAACCGATAGAAATGAAGTTTTACTCTCGCAAATTGATAAAACCAGATGCATTGAATGCCAATAATACGCTATTCGGTGGAGCCCTGCTCAACTGGATTGATGAGGAAGCAGGTATTTATGCAATGACTAAACTCAATACTCAAAAAGTAGTCACTAAATACATCTCAGAAATAAATTTTGTAAGTTCTGCTAAACAAGGAGATGTAATTGAAATTGGATTAAAGTTTCTGTCTATTGGAAGGACTTCAATTTCATTTAAATGTGAAGTGAGGAACGTATTTTCAAAAAAATCAATCATAGAAATTGAAAAAATTGTCTTTGTAAAAGTTGATGATAATGAGCGTCCTACTCCCCATTATGTATCATTAATTGATATAGAAGAGAATAGTATTGTCATATGAAAAAATGGATGCTGTACATAGGGTTTATATTTCTATCTTTGAAGTTGATTGGGCAAAGTGATGAAGTTCTTGGTTATGAGGACTACATTCAAATGGTCAGAACGCACCACCCCATTACATTTCAGATGAATCTTCTCGATGAAAAATCTGATGCTTATGAGCTCAAAGCAAAAGGTGGCTTTGACCCTTCTATTAATTTCTCACTGGATAACAAAACTTTCGATTCTAAGGAATATTGGCAGAGAATTGGAGGTTATCTGAAAGTGCCTATTTGGTTAGGCCCTGACATTAAACTCGGTTATGAGGATAATACAGGAGACTTCTTAAATATGAGTGAATTGGTACCTGATTTAGGATTGATGTCCTGGGGGCTTTCTGTTCCTGTAGGTCGAGGATTGTTTTTCGATGAAAGAAGAAAAGTTGTTGAAGAAGCAAAAGTCATTAGGGAGTCTAATAACATTAAAAAACAGCAGTTATTCAATAAATTGATGCATGGAGCATCAAAGGCTTACATTGAATGGCAATCCAACTATGCAAGAAGAGAAATCCTAGAAGAATCAGCTGACATTGCCCGTCAATTATACGAGAACACGGTCCAATCATTTATCAACGGGGACAAACCAGCCATTGACACCATCGAAGCATTGGTAAATTACAGGAACAGGCAACAAGGTCTAATTCAGATCAATCAGGAATTACTGATGTCTCGTCAGAGACTGAATAACTATCTATGGATGCAAGGACAAGTTCCACTTGAATTGGAAGAAGAGATTGTCCCGGATGCACTAAATGATAATGAGTGGGCCACAATGACACAATCAATCAGACTGGATCCGATGTCAACCATTACATCCAATCCCCAATTACAGATGTTTGTTCTTAGGGAACGGCAGCTTGAATTGGATAGAAGGCTTGCAAAAGAAAATTTAAAACCTGTAGCAAATGTAAATTTCAGTTTGTTGACTAGAGGAGATAATGATAATACGTTTATAAATTATGATTTCAACGATTATAAAGTAGGAGTCGATTTCTATTATCCATTGTTCACCAGGAAAGAACGCGGTCAACTTAAACTTACAGAACTCTCTCTTCAAGAAAACAGTCTGGAAGCTAAGACTGCAACTGAAATGCTTGAAAATCAGATCCTAAACCTGATTGCTATGGAAGATAATATGGGAGAACAACTGTCTATTATAGGTGAGAATGTTGGCGATTACCAGGAACTCCTTAATGCAGAAATTGAAAAATTCAGTATTGGCGAGAGTTCGGTGTTCCTATTGAACTATCGTGAGTTTTCATTACTGGATATAAGGGTTAAACAAGTTGATACAGTGGAAAAGCTGTTAAAAAACAGGTTGGATCTTATGCTTACTACTTTCAGTTGGAATGGATAGATTAATCAGCAAGCAACTTGAAAGCCATAAAATTCATGGCATCTTCAAGGTCTTTGTATTTCTTAGCTCTATTCTTAATGTCTGTTAATCGAGGTAAGTGTTCAGCAAAATAGATTTGATTATTAGCCATTTCAAAAAGATTGCTCGCCAGTAACTTGGGATATGGAAAATTTGGAGCAAATTTTACAATTAAGTCTGACACCTTATTAACCAATTCTTTGTAAGACTGAAAGAAACCATCTTTATTTTCATCATCCACATCATGAATATGATATGCTTTAGACCCTTCATTGATGATTATCTGATGGAGGACATTCTCATTGATATATTCGGTTAAAGGAGATTCTGTAGATGCATTAACAATGTTGTGTATGACTATTTTTAATTGTTCTTCAGCACCATCAATGTTCATCGTGTTTATATCAATTAAATAACTCACCCACTCCCAGTACCAATTGGTCAGATAAAGCAATAAAACATGCTTATTCTGAAAATACCTGTAAATAGAAGCTTCAGTTGAATTGATCCGCTGAGCGAGTTTCTTGAATGTAAATGCTTCAAATCCCAACTCATCTAACAACACAATACTGTTTTTCAACAACTTCTGTCCATACTCTGAACCTTGTGGATCTCTCAGGAAGAGATTGGAGTTAATATCGAATCGTACACTGTGTTTTCCCATAATTATGAGCTATTCTTAAACAAAAGTAATAAAAATAGCATTTACATTCTCGTTGATGGTATTCAAACTATTTAAAATAGTATTACTATCATTTAATTTATTTATACTATATTTGTTATTAATTAAGGACAATTTGTGAAAACCGTCATTACAGCATTAGGATTTTTAATCATTATTGGTATGGATTGTACTATACGTACCATTGATTTTCTTGCTGGATGTGATATCAACATTGAACTTACCAAAGAATCTTCTTCAGAATCAGAATCAAAAGAAAAATCTGAAAAGAATTTAGGAGACTATATTGAGGAATTAGCCAATCTATTGAATT
>JABDLO010000036.1 GCA_013002995.1 Saprospiraceae bacterium
GTAACATTCTTGAAGGCTGACCAATTCTGGCTCCTGATGTCCATGTCAAATACATTATGAAAAGCCTGGATAAAACACTTGTCATCTACTTCCTTGGTATCTGTCAATGTGCCATCGATATCAAAAATGATTGTCTTCATGAATTCTGATTCAATATTTGAAAGATTTTAGTTTATAACCTCTATTATATATCTTCTACCGTTAGATTTAACAATCCAGTAAAATTGATCTATAAAAGGTTTTAACGATATCCTAAAAGACCTACAAGAAATTAAAAGGATATCAATATTAGGTGTTTTATCGTTAGATTAATATTATTCAACATTATCTGTCATAAGCACTAGTTGTAAAAACTTCAATATTATATGCGTGCAATAAAATTCCATTTTTGTTATTGGATTATTGCGATGATGGTATTTGTAGGCCCATTATTCAATAGTTGTATTGACAATCAGTCAAAACAAATAAATCAAGTTCCGGAGATGTGGGGTGATCTCAATCCTGGCCCATATACCGTCGGGTTTAAAACAATATTTACATATGATCGGGCAAAACCGCCGGTAGATTTTTCAGATTGGGATGGAAGGTTGTATACCACTTCTGAAACAGAGGGTAGGCAAATGCAAATAAACGTCTGGTATCCGGCTAGAAATAAAGACTCTAAAGGTCTTATCCAATTTGGGCACTATGTTGATTTGATGGGACAACAGACTGAATTCGGAGAAATAAATGAAGAAAAACGATCTTTTGCTAACCAACAATTCATTGCAAAGACCAATGCTTTGGGAGGTAATGAATCATTTACACAGGATAAACTGGATATCCTCCGATTAATGGAAACCAATGCCATTCTAAATGCTTCCCCAGAGAAACAATCGTTCCCACTCATTGTCTTTCCCAATGGAGGGAGCCCTGCATTTCAAAGTATAATGTGTGAGTATTTTGCTAGTTATGGTTTCATAGTCGGAGCAATGGCTTTAAAAGGAAGTAAGACTTTTACTGATGAAGCCTCCGTTTCAGGAATAGAAACAGCAGTTTCTGATCTCGATTTTGGGTTGCAGAAATTACTAGAGATCCCCCAGGTGGATTCAAAACGAATTGGATTGATAGGGAATGCGATAAACTCATCCCAGATCATAGCATACCAAAACAGGAACCCCAATATAGATTGTGTAATCAGCCTCGAAGGTGGATTGCTTAGTAATTTTGAACAAAACTTACTAAAAGAAACAGCATATTATGAGCCATCTGCAATTGATGTTCCCATACTTGCAATTTATGCTCCTCATCCAAATATAGACCCTATATACATTGATCATTTAAAGTATTCTGAAAGGTACTTCATTCATTTTCCACAGATGACTGAATTCCATTTTTTGAATTATGGGCCATTTAATAAATTCGTCCCTGATATAATTGGTGATCACCAGGGAGATGTTAAAAATGGATACGAATTGGCGTGTGAATATAGCTTGAACTTTTGGAAGGCCTTTCTTTCTGATGATTCTACAAGTAAAACGTTGCTTAGTAAAATTCCACATCCGGAATTACATGAACATATTGATAGTTTTTTTATCAAAAGATCCTTGAAAAATCCGCCTCATATTTCTGTCATAAAAGATGGGTTTATCAGAAAGGGATATTCTTTTATTGATAGCGTATATCAATCCCATCTTCCTGATAATCCACAACCATTTTCTAAAGCTTTCTTTAAAGACCTGAAAGATTGGTTGTCGTGGCAAAAGGATGAGGATTATGAAAACCGATATCAACTTTATTTAATAGCCCGGGAGAGTTATCCGGAATCTGCAGAAATCAACTTTTATTTGGCCTACTTTGCTTTGGAAACTGATCGCAAAGAGGAAGCTGAGAAATATTACAATTTTTCTTTGAGATATTTAGAAAGTGATGATGACCCCAATCTTACAAGCATGAGAAAGCAAAGGATAAAGGAATACATCAAGGAAGACATGTTAAGACTACAAGCATCATAATGGTTTTCATTTCTTCTTCCTAAATCGTTTTCGATCTTCTTTATTCATTTTTTCAGTGGCATACCTGACGATGAGTCTGCCACATTGATCTTTCCATTTTAATAAATACCCTTCCACTATTTTAGGATGTTTCTTCCATAACCCCCTTAGCAAGGTGCCTATTCCTTTCTGAACGTACTCCGATTGATCCAGCATAATTGGATCTAAAAGAGGGAAAGCAATTGTAGGATCAAGGCCTCCTTTTACCAATTCATTGAGTGTGACGGGAACAGCCCTCCTTTGCCATTCATCGTCAGATAGCGTCCAGGATTTAAGTTTTTCAAATGAGATGACTTCATCAATGATGAAACTGGAAAGAACAAGCATACACAAGACATCTGTAGTTGCCCAATCGGAAATACCCATCTCAAACCATATGCCTATTCTGTCAAATGTAGATTCAGTATAGTTTTCCCTTTCTGACTTGATGAATGAAATGGCAAAAGACTTTTCTTCCAGTTTACCTTTCTGCATCAGCAAGTCTCCCAGATCAAGATAATCATCAAGGGTCATTTCATCACTCCAGTCATCTATCCATTGATCACGCACTGATTCGAAGTCTTCTTTTTTTATACCATATCCATCATAACCTTCCTTAAAATATCGCGAATATTTTTTCACAGTGTCAGGGTCAGAATGAGTCTCACAAAACTTTCGGATTTCTTTAAATTTATCTTTAATCATTATTCTGATTTTATATCTGTAATGAATTTATCTCCTATAAATGATCTGCTTCTTTTCCTTCTATCAGTATTATACCGATACCAATTAATATCATACTGATCCCATAAAGTGGTAAATGGTAAGCTGCAAAATAGAAATCGATGTTGAGCATCAGCTGTACTGTCAACCATGCCATGAGGATAAAACCTTGTACTATCATGAGTTGAGGATGGATGTTTGAATTCCTGATGGTCATTATTGCAACGAATAAACTCAAGATTCCAATAGTTGAACCTAAAACAATGCCTGGGAAAAGATAATCTGTAAATGGGGTAGGAC
>JABDLO010000043.1 GCA_013002995.1 Saprospiraceae bacterium
ACTTCAATCTCATTCTTAAGATTTTTCTTATCTTCTGAAAATTGATCAATCCATACAGGAGGAGTTGAATATAAGTAGAAGATAAATCTGCTGAAAAGTCCATTCTCAACACTTTGCAATAATCTTGTTAATTGGTTAGGTGTTCCCGCCAAACAGATACCTAACCTTGGATAAGGTATCTTAATGGACTCTTCCTTCCTGCTTGTAGAAATCATTTCATGATGGAACGCTTTCCTCAACATTACAGAAGTATCACCCCATTTCTGTTCATTGGAGTTTGAGATAGTATCTGCCTCTGTTTCTATGATGAGTCCGCAACCTCCATTTAATAATAAATCTGTTGTAAGACCTGCAGAACTCACATTACCAGCAATCAATAGTGAATGAACGTCTTCTTTATTACTAATCAGAATGACCTTCTCTTCACCTCCAATTGAGGAAGTTGACCTCTTTTCTTTCATATGCTGTTTTAACATATATTCATCTAAGCGAACAGCTATCAATCTTGCAAGATCCATACTCCCTTTTCCACTCGCTGCACGAGCTACAACGAATAAATACAGATGTGCAAAAATATCCTGGCTTCCATATTGCGTTTTTGAATCTCCCAATACTGAAGAGACCACAATTAACAATGAAAGGAATAGTAAATCTCTTTCTCTTTCATTTTCTATAAGTATTAATGATGGCTTCAGTATTTCTGGGATCTCCTTGTAGATCCATTCTGGTATCATTGGACTGTTCTTAAAGCTAGAAGTAGAGGTTTTTGAAGTGGCGGTTCTGGCGGAATGGCGGAAAGTGTCAAACTGTTCCTTCCTTTTATAAGCACTTTTAATGCAATTCATCAATTCCCGTTCAGGAATATCAAAGTTCTTAAGAATAACTGAAGTGGTTATATCTCTAGGTACTCCTGCATATTGCACATCGAAGCGAATCTATGTACGTAAGTGTTCCTTTTTCCTTCTTTGTATTCACCTATTGACCTGTTAGCCAGATAGGCTTGAAGGATTGCTTGATGTGTGTCATTGTCTAACTGATCTGAAATATTAAAATCATTATTGATACCACCAATAGTTACATTCAATTTATCCTTGATTTCAAATGTGTATGCTTCAGGATTGTAATGGCATTCAGGATCATAAGTTAAATACATTAACCTGGTAATATCTGAAATACCTCTATCTACCTTAACATCGTATGTTTTATCAATGTAATCACTTACCATTTCGAATGCTTCTCTATGTTCATCTGGACCTGTATCCACTTTCATTATAGATTTTAAACCATCTCCGCCGGGAGATAACGCTGCATAAAATATTAGAGGATTTGATGACATTTTTTTTGTGATATTTACTGCTGACTCCTCCCCTATGTCGTCAATATCTATCTGAATAAATCCTGTATACCTTTCTAATTGATCTAGCTTACGAGCATTTTGGAATTTACCTGACACCGTAGTGCCAGGTAGAGTCCCTTTTAACTTCTTTTTCTCCTCTTTATCCTGAGAAGTTCTAATTTCATCAATTTTCGATGCAAAGTTTATCCCATTTAATTCACCATTTACTGTAGCTTCATAAAGATCATCCAAGTCAATTGAACCAATCTTGCGATGAAAATTTCTATATGTTGTCATTACCATCGTTAAACTTTTTTAGATGATCTTCTGATTGTTCATCATCAAATCCAATAATCTTAATTATTTCTGACCATTCATTTTCATCGTGCAAATACTCATAGATTCGCACGATCCCTTTAGTCCAGATATCATAATATGTTTGATTTCCAAGGAATAACCTTTTCATCTCTTGACGACTTTCAGGATTCCAACAAAGGATGAACTCAAGGTCATATATTGAATCCATCAACGAATCAGAGCTCATATCAATCATGTTATCTCTGATATGCTTAGTTATATTCCATCTAAATGATTTTAACTTGTTGATTTTATAATCAATCTCATCTGCTTCAACGTTAAAATCATAATCATTTAAACAACTATTTGTCAGCTTCTTATTCATATTTTCCAGAAGTGGAAGAAGACTAATGCTTTCCATTATAATTAGTTTTAGAATTAATAAAATCTGTGTCGATTTGATGCTTATCAAATCTTACTGATCCATCAATACGGATCTTATGTAACTTCCCTATCCGGGCCCAATAATCAACTGTGGATAGGCCAATGTTTAGGTATTGAGCAACCTGCTTACGTGTGAGATACCTGGAGGTTTCTTCTTTTTCTTCTAAAATCCTTTTAATAACCTCTTGAATCTCATCAAATTCACTTCTTATAGTGGATTTAATTATTTTGTCAATAGACATATATTCTTGCTTTGTTCCAACAGGCATGGCCACTACCTATTGGAATTGTTAATAAAAATGGGTGTTGCAACACCAAGAACAATTGCAATATGCTAGTGATTTTAATAGAAAAAAAGGTGTATTAGGCTTGGATGGTGCCAGAGAAGAAATTGTTAGGTATAAACTTTAAAATGAATGGAATTGTTAGGCAAAGCTACTATTCTTAAGTATTGAGAACTTCTTGTATAATCCAATCTGCTTCTTCCTTAAGCTTACCATTATTTCTAACCCATATTGGATAATCAGAATAAGATACTTTAAGAGTATTAAATTTATATTGACTACCATCTATATTGCAGAACACATTCTGAAACATGCGTAATTTATCTGAATCGCTGTATATGCTATCCTTTTTTGTCCAGTACAATGATTCTACAATATGGAATATTGGCA
Organism: Saprospiraceae bacterium; assembly: GCA_013002995.1. Lineage (GTDB taxonomy): Bacteria > Bacteroidota > Bacteroidia > Chitinophagales > Saprospiraceae > JABDLO01. The sequence continues at coordinate 2,752 of JABDLO010000043.1, forward strand.
ATTTGAACGAATATCCTCTTCTTTTAGATTCTATTGATATAGGGATATTCATCGACTTTTCTTTCACTACGCCCATAAATGCCTCTCTGAGTACCGGGATGAATGCAAAACCTATAAAACCTTTGTTAACTAGTAAATTAATAAGCTTTTTTCGCTTCATATATGGAAGCCAATAACTGATAATCCCACCCTTCAAAATTGATCTAAGGTTTAATAATTCATTTCTTATTGTCTCATGTATGGATTTAATAAGATAATGCTCATAAGGAGTAGGCCATTTTTCATATTCAACATCGTAAGTAATTTCATTGAGTATGTATATCCCATAATCAATTATGTATTTTGTTTTAGGTATTGCATTTACCGGATACTTGATTAATTCATATTTCAAGTGTTTTGTAGCGACTAGTTTCTCCTCAATATGATTCAATGCAACATTAACATCATCCTCATTTATAAACCTTTTAGGTGACTTGACATTTTCATGTCTTAGAATATTTAATATTCGATTGAAGTTCTCATTAAAAATAGCATAATAGAGATCATTGATAATTATATTCAATCCATCGAATTCTTGAAATGTTCCCTTGTCACGAATTTCATATTTCAATTCTTCAGCAATTGAATACAATTTTAATATTGCATTTAAATATTCTTTCTCATATTTTGATAATCCATCCTTATAAAGCATAGGCCTAAATTAAACAATTCAATTATATTTAAGAATCCTATTATGATAGTATATTCGAATACTTAATATGGTAACTTATTTGGCAACCAAAAATAAAAAATCCTTGCAAATTATTCATTTACAAGGATTTGTGTTAGTGTTTTAGTGGAGCTGCCGGGATTCGAACCCGGGTCCAGACAAAGCACCAGAGAGCTTTCTACATGCTTAGTTTCTATTCAGATTGTCGGAATCAGGTAGGTATAGAAACGACGACACCTTCATCTTAACTTCTTAATCTCGAATGCCGACCGAAGTCCTCCGGCACCCTTACCTGAAAATTTGAAAGCAGTGAGATGTATATCAGGCATCAACCACAGTGCTTAAAAGCTTTGTAATACCTAGATTACGCTGCTAGTGCGAATTGTCTATCGCCAATTATTATATGGACTTCATTTATTAACGGAGTGTAAGGCCAATGCTCCGGCATGCTTACTAACCAATCAACTTTCCTGTCGATACCAGTCAGCCCCATATTTGATTTGCGATTTTAGATTTTAGAATGCAAATCTATATTTTAATCCACAATATTCTAAAATCGCAAGCAGTAACTTTTACCACCATTCTCCAAACGAAAAATTCATCCCATTTGTTCCATCAACTTTTAATATGAAATCCCAACACTTTCAAGATTAAGTTGTTCTTTTGATTCTTTGTTAACATTATGGATTCAGAGCGACGACATTTATACCTAATAATTGCTTCTTTCGCTGCAATATACATTGTGTGGGGATCAACATACCTATTCATTAAAATAGCCCTTGTAGAACTACCGCCTTTCATTTTGGCAGGGATGCGTTTTATGATGGCGGGGGTGATCATATTTGCCTTGAGCTTACGGAATCGAAAGAAATGGAATCTTAACAAAAGGAAAGTAATCAATGCCGTGATAGCAGGCTTCTTTTTTCTCACCTGGGGTAATGGGGCTGTATCATGGGCAATGCAATATATTGACAGTGGATTTGCTGCACTGATGATCTCATCTCAACCCCTGGTTCTATTAATCATGATGTGGGTCATTTTTCGCAAACCCATCCTTCCTAAATCATGGGTCGGAGTATTACTGGGCTTTGTAGGAGTATATTTATTGGTCAGTCAGAATGAACTCGTTGCTTCACAGGATCAATGGCTGGGTGTACTTCTGATTTTCACAGCCCTCCTTTCATGGGGGTATGGAAGTATATTCATCGGCAGAGCTGAAACGGCTCCATCATTTTTCATCAATTCTGCCATCCAAATGATGTCAGCAGGAGTGTGTTTAACCATCTTTTCTTTCCTGGTATCTGAGCCAGTACCCAGCTTGAACACCATCAGCTTAAAAGTATGGCTATCAATTGCTTATCTTATTATATTTGGCAGTATCATAGCATTTACGGCTTTCAATTTTCTATTGAAGCATATCTCTCCAGAGAAAGTAGCAACAGGTACGTATGTCAATCCCATTATCGCAATGATCCTGGGATGGGCTGTACTGGGAGAAGTGATTACCTACCAATCCATCCTTGCAGCAGGCATTCTTCTCATGGGTGTATATTTTATTAATTTTTCCAAGCAAAAGTCTGTAGCCTAAGCTGGGTGATTAGCATCACTGAATGATAGCTTGATTATCATTTGATTTGTATACAAGTTAAATCATCTTGTAGGCAAGGATACAGATCCTAACCATTGTTCAGTTAAATTTCCAACCATGATACCAAGAATCATTGTTTTACTAATTTTAAGCTTAAGTATTACTTCCTGTGCTAGTGTGTATTACATAAGTGACCACCTTAGTACAGCTGAGAAAAAAGAATTTAAAACTTACACAACTGATGACCATTGTGATCAAGAAATCAGTGAGCTTCAAGCACAAAGAATTAAAAATGCAGTAGACATCACCATGAGAGACCTGGGATATCAAAGAGCTGAAAATGGTGATCTCCTGGTTCAATACTTTGTAAAAAACACCACCAAACAATACGTTGAAAAATGTGAAGATGACTATGATCGGTGGACCGGTGGAGAGACGTGTAGAGAGATGGTCATTTCTTATGAAGAAGGTTCCATCATTATCGATATGATCGACACTGACATCAATACCATCATCTGGCATGGTGCAGCTAGAGGGCCATCCTTTAATGCAATGAATAAACCAGATCAGGAAATCAATCGGATGGTTGCCAAGCTTCTGTCCTATTTCGAGGCGGGAGAAACTAAATTAAATTAAATGGTAAACTCAGTGTTGTATTATAAAATATAATCTATTCTAATTATACTCACTCCCTATCCTCAAACGGAACGACAATGCCCTTTTCAACATAGTTTTTCAATCCGTTGAGCAACATTGCCCAACACCATGATGACCTTCTGAAATGATGATTACATTCCGGCCACCCCTTATGCCAGAACTGGATTCTGGTACCACCTTGGACTTTCATAAAATCAAACCCAAAAGCAGTAGGTATCCAGTCTTCATCCGCTTGTGTCATTTTAATATAGAATGATACATCCTTATCGGCATTGATGACCTCTCCATACCAATCATATTCCGGGGTAAAATAGAAATTATATACTTCCCCTACTCTAGAAAATCCTGATGACTTCAACGTCCACCAATTATTCAATCCTTGAGAAGTGCTGATCGCATCATAGATTTTTGATGGTTCCGATTTAATAAAGACATCGTGATATATAGCATTCATAGTGTTCAATATTTCTTTTAGAAAGATAGATAAATTAAAGACTTGTTAAGGTGACTCTATCAGGATTTATCATGAATAAACCATTGTTTTATACATATCACACCTCACTACTAGAGTTCCATGTACCATAAAATCATTGACCATGAGAGCACTATTATTTTTACTCGTTTCTATCTTTTTACTAACAAGTTGCAGTAATACCAAATACCTCACATCATCATATGATAGATTGGCTACCGACCATCAAATCATTGCAATCCTCCCTTATGATAATATCTATTCAGGGAAGGTTCCTGAGGATCTCAATCAACATGAATTTGATGAAATGATCATAGCAGATGCGATGTATTTCCAATCTTCCCTTTACAGTCAATTGCTTCATGAATCAGGTTTAAACAATGGAGACATAAATATTGATATTCAAGACATTAGAAAAACCAATAAGGTCCTGGAAACAGAAGGCATCTACTTACATGAATTATATAAAGTAAGCTCTGAGAATCTTGCAGATCTGCTTGGAGTAGATGCAATTGTCAGAGTAACGCTCCGTAAGAACTTCTTATTGAGTAATGAAGAATCATTTTTTGTTGACGTTGCCGGCCAGATCTACCGCGATGTGATCAAAGGGCCTCTGTCCTGGAAAACCTGGGGTATGTCCCGATCAAGTGACATCGATATTCATGCTACAATTATGGATGGAAAGGAAGGAATAGCAATCTGGAGCCTCCACAAACAAGCATCTACCAATTGGGATCTTTCTACAGACGATGTGATTGAAAGCATCAATCACCATATCTCTAAAAAATTCCCCTACCGTAGATAAGACGCATCATTAACTACCGGAATACCATTTCTTAAATTCCTGAACCTTATCTCGACTGACAATCAGGTCTTTATCAACATTTACCGACAGTTTGACCTTAAGCCTACTGGATGAATATATCACCACATCCCGGATGTGGTTGATGTTAACGATGCATCCTCTATTGATTTTATAGAATGAGGATGGATCAACAGTTTCAATTACTTGCTCTAATCGGTAATCAATAATGTATTTTTTTTGTAAAGAATCTACAAGGTAAATGGTTCTACCATCAGCATAAAACGCCGCTATATCTTCAGTTCTGATTGAATGTAAATGATTGCCTTTCTTAACAATAAACCGATCTTTGTATCCTGAATTTTTGAGTTCTTTAATACTGTTGGAAAACTGTACCGGATTGAACTGATCTTTCAGATTGTGATATTTCTTTAAAGCTCTGGATAAATCAGTATAGGTGATTGGTTTCAATAAATAATCTATGCTATTGACCTTAAAAGCATCTAATGCATACTCGTCATAAGCAGTTGTGAATATAACCGGCCTGGCTATCTTCACCTGATCAAAGATTTCAAAGCTCAATCCATCCAATAATTGTATATCCATAAATATGAGATCGTAATCATCAACCTTTGATATTGCCTTAACTGAATCCTCAACAGATCTTGATTCAGCAATCACTTCAATGTCTTCGGGAAATTTCTCCAGATATCTTTTCAGTTTTTCTAATGCCGGTAATTCGTCTTCGATGATAATAATGCGCATAGGGTTCTAAGATGTAATTATGGGTGAAGGTACGGTAACACAATTAATAGCTGGAATTATGATTTTCACAGTGGATCCTTCTTTTTCGTAGATCCACTTCTGATCTGTGAATATCTTGTATCTGGACATCCAATATTCATTGTCCTCCACTTTATACCCTTGAAGCCGCTCAATAAATTTTACAGTCAATTCAATAGACTCCTTTCTTTCGATGATATTAATTTCGATGGACTGTTCTCCAGATGGAATTGCCGATCTGATGAGTCCTTCTATTATCGCTACTATTGATGATGGAATAACCATCGTACTTTCTTCTGATTGATGATTCAACTCTACCCTTCTGTGTGGAATAAGATTATAAAGCGCTACCAATTTCTTAACGGCCTGGTATTCTTCGCTGAATGAAATCAATTCCTTATCCCTACGTGCCAGGATGTATCGGTATAGATAGGACAAAAGGTCAATCGTATCATCGACCGCATCAAGGCTTTTTCTCCTAATCGATAGAATTATACTTTCAAGTCCATCGAATAATAGCTGAGGATTAATGTCCCTGGTGTAAGTAAGAAAATCCTGATGAAGTTCCTGTTCTATTTCCTCCTCTTCTTTAAGAAGGCTCTTATTGACCTTAAAGAGTAAATGATTTCCAAAATATAGTGTGAGGTAAAGAATAGAGATCATCCCATATATTGAAAGAAAGACCGTCAATTCTTCAACATTGGGTGTATATCCCAGCCTTACTGAAAAATAGTAATAGATAACACCCCACACTATCACAACTGAAATCAGCATTGAAATGGTAATTCTGATGATCACTTCCATTAATAATGAAGTAAAAGTATAGGAACGTAATAAGGTAACAGAGAATCGATTCCATTCCTGAATTAAATACGACAACACAATACATAAGTATAACTCTTCCCCGAAGAATTGCTCACGTAGTTGCTCGATGTTGTTATTGATCAATAATAT
>JABDLO010000065.1 GCA_013002995.1 Saprospiraceae bacterium
GTGTAGATATCATACTTTGTACCATCTGGTTTTCTGTACCTGGGATCATCCAATAACTCCTTCAACCACTTGGTCAACTCTACTCTGAAATATGGTGCAGGACCGGTGTAATTTGTCTTTCGCTGGAATCCAGACATATCAATTTCCCTGATGCTTAATGAATCATATTCTTCATCTGTGATGAAATCATTTTTCATCATTTGCTTAAGCACCACATTTCTTCTCCTTAACGAGCTTTCTGTATTTCTCTTGGGATTGTAGAAGTATGGATTTTTAAACATCGCTACCAGAATTGCAGCTTCATCAATGGAAAGGTCTTTTTGATCTTTTGAAAAATAAGTCCTCGCTGCTGATCCAATACCATTGGCGTTGTAATAAAAATCAAACTTATTGAAGTACATGGCAATGATCTCCTCCTTGGTATATTGCTTTTCAAACTCTACAGCGATAACCCATTCCTTCAACTTTTGCCATACCCTTTTCACGAAGTTCCGGGACCTCTTTGTAAAAAACTGCTTGGCCAATTGCTGTGTAATCGTAGAGGCTCCTCCTCTGGTTCCCATAAATGCAACTGCTCTGAAAGTTCCTTTTACATCGATTCCTGAATGATTAAAAAACCTCTCATCCTCGGTTGCAACCAGTGCATTGACAAGGTGAGGATTCAATTCATCATAAGTCAGCCAGTCGCGATTCAGTTTAAAATATCGACCTACTTCTTCGATCTTACCATCATTATCATCATCATATATGATAGATGAAACTTCAAATTGTGGATTCTCCAATTCCTCCGTCTCCGGAATCATGGTCATTGATATCAACACAAATGTAGCTGCTGCAACAATCAACCCCACGCCCATGGAGATCCATACCCATTTCACGAGATTTTTTAAAAATCCCGGTTCTGCTTTCTTCTTGGTTTTCCCTTTCTTGGTCGCCATATTCCAGTTATAATTTACAAAAATAGAATAATATGATGATAATTCTTAATGTGTAAACTGTTTTTATACATTAGTTTAGACAAATGTAAGTCTTCTTAAATAGATTTATCTTAAGACTCTACCATGCGTAGGAATCTATCGATTAATCGTTAACAATTGTTTTCGATGGTATAAAAAGGGATGCTGACTAAAGGTTTTTGTAATAATCCAGGCTATCTCTTACATGATCTTCCTCAACTTCCTGATTGTATGTAGCCTTACCGATTTTTTCAAGTAACGAATACATAACTGATCCACCCTTATTTTTCTTGTCTCGCGACAGCATTATTTTAATGTCATCCATCCGGGGAAGGGATCTGTTCTCTTTTCCAAAGACCGATAAAACACCCTGGGTAATTTCTGAAAGATCTTGCTCTGATATCATGGAAGCCTTCATGCTGAGGTATGACTCACAGATCATCCCTATAGCAATGGCTTCTCCATGAGTGAGTGGATCTGAATCATGATCGAGACTGTAACTCTCGATAGCATGACCAATGGTGTGACCAAAATTCAGGATCTTCCTCAGTCCTCTCTCCATGGGATCTATTTCAGTGACTTTTTTCTTAATCAATACTGATTCGTAAATCCATTGATCCCAGGAAATAGATGTTTTATTGCTGTATTCCTTCACATGATCCCAATAATATCTATCAGCTATCAATCCGTGTTTCAATACTTCTGCCATTCCACTTTTAATCAATCGTTTAGGCAGGGTATTTAAAAAATCGGAGTGGATGATAACGGCCAGCGGGTCCTTGATCAGACCCACCATATTTTTAAATCCTCTGAAATCTATGGCCAGTTTACCACCCACTGACGCATCTACCATAGACAGCAGGGTGGTTGGGATCTGGATAAAATCCATCCCACGCATATATGAAGCGGCGGTCCATCCGCCCATATCACCGATGACTCCTCCTCCCAGATTGATGCACAAGCTGTGGCGATCTGCTCCCACCTGTGCCATCTCCTGCCATATGAAGCTAGCCGTATTCAGGTTCTTATAGTTTTCTCCTGCCGGGATTACAATGACATGGTAGTCATTACCCAGGTAGGGCTCAACCAGAGGAAGGCAATGCACTTCTGTATTTTCATCTACGATGACGATGATCTTAGAATAGCCCTCTTCCAATTTATCAATGAGGACATCCCAGGAATTGAACGTAATAGAATAGTTTTTACACTGAATTGGTTTCATACCGCAAAGGAACGAAATTGTTGAAATGTTGAAGAGTTTAACGCAGGGATTGTTAAGCTCGACTATAAGGAGAGATTGATAAGCCCGGTTTATAAGGGATTAAGCCCAGTTCTAGTCACCATTACTCCTTCGCAGGGCTTCTGAGCACAAGCAGGCGGTCAATAGTTTATCATTCCTTGTATATCGATCACCCTTTCTGAAACGGGTTAACATATTCTCTCACCTTGACATCCATGGTCGCTGCACGACTGATGGCATCACTGCCCCATCGGCGGCGGATGTGATCCATCTCCTGCATCAGGCGGATGTGTTCTACCGTATCATCGAAGAGGCTGATCTGGTAATTGCCATGGACAAGGCCACTGAGTTTTACCCCTACAAGGCGGATGAGTTGTCGCCGCTCATAAAGCTGATCGAATAACTCAAGCACATGACGACGGATGATGTTGTCATTGGCAGTGTAGGGAATGCGTCGCTGGCGGGTATAGGTATTAAAATCTGCATATCGGATCTTGACCGTCACACAGGAAGTAAGTTTCTGGCTGTTGCGAAGCTCAAAGGTCAGCTTATCAGCCATATCGGTAATGAGGGCCTTGATCATAATAATATCAAGGGTATCCTCAGAGAAAGTTCGTTCCTTGGAGATGGATTTACGCTCGGTGTAAGGGACTACCGGGGTGTTGTCAATGGCATTGGATTTTTCAGAGAGGGCACGACCATGCTTACCAAATTCACGTACCAATAGTTTCAACGGGATCTCACTGAGTGTTTTGATCGTCCGTACTCCCATGAATGACAACTTCTTATGTGTTTCTTTACCTACACCCGGAATTTTCTTAACTGCCAGGGGGGCTAGAAAGCCTTTTTCACTACCACGGTGTATTTCCTTGGCACCATCGGGCTTGGCTTCACCCGTTCCCACCTTGGAGACCAGCTTATTGACCGATACCCCAAATGAGATCGGTAGTCCTGTCTCCTTGAGAATCCGTTGCTTCAATTCCAGTGACCACTTAAAACAGCCAAAGTAGCGATCCATCCCGGTGAGGTCGAGGTAAAACTCATCAATCGACGATTTCTCAAATACTGGCGCGTCCTCAGCCACCACATCTGTCACCAGCCTGGAATATCGGGAATAAGAATCCATGTCTCCTTTCAGAACAATAGCCTGAGGACACAGACGCAGAGCCATCTTCATAGGCATGGCAGAATGTACCCCGAAGCGGCGGGCCTCATAACTGCATGAGGCCACCACTCCACGGTTGCTTTTGCCCCCGATCAACAGGGGCTTACCCAGAAATTTACTGTTCTTGAGACACTCCACGGATACGAAGAAAGAGTCCAGGTCCATATGTACTATCGCTCTATCAAATATCATCGCCCAATTACAATTGTCGCTTTATCCGTCAACATATGAACGATAAAGCCGACAAATATCGAATTTTTTCTTAACTTTGTCAAGAAGTTTAACCACAGAGTTGCACAAAGTTTGGCACAGAGTTGCTCAGAGGAATGATAGAAAATACAATAACACAGAGGATATTAAAATGTGCTTTTAAAGTACATACTAAGTTGGGACCAGGTCTTCTTGAATCAGCGTACCAAGAATGTTTATTTTATGAATTGATTAAAGAAGGCCTAAATGTGGTTAAAGAAAAACCAATGCCCCTAATTTACGATGAAGTGAAACTAGATACAGGATATAGAATTGACTTATTTGTAAATGGTAAAGTGGTAATAGAAGTAAAAGCTGTTGAAGGAATTACTGATGTTCACCTAGCCCAAATATTGACCTACTTAAAGCTATCAGACAGCAAAGTTGGCCTATTGTTAAACTTTAATGTAAAATCAATGAAGCATGGAGTTAAGCGAGTAATTAATACAAAAGGAAAGACTCTGAGAGACTCTGTGCCAAACTCTAATAACTCTGTGGTTAAAATAAAACAATGATGATTAGTAAAAATCTCAACTACTTAAGGAAGAAGAACAAAATATCCCAGCAGGCACTGGCCGATGCGATGGAAATACCACGTACCACACTAGGGGATTACGAGCGGGGCAAGACAGAGCCCAATCTGGCCATGCTCATTAAACTTTCAGATTACTTTGAAGTGAAAGTAGATGACCTTATCAGAGCGGATTTAAGTCACCAGGACCTGGAGATACTCCGCAACAAAGACCTGAGGGTACTCGCCATATCGGTGGACCAGGATAACAATGGCAACATTGAACTGGTAGATACGAAAGCTGAAGCAGGGTACCTGGAAAGCTTCAATGATCCTGAATACATCCGTGACCTTCCTAAGATTGCATTTCCCAGCATCCCGGAAGGAACGTATAGGGGATTCGAAATCAGGGGTGAATCCATGTTGCCCGTAGAACCGGGAAGTGTGGTTATATGCTCATATGTAGAGCGACTCTCCGATGTAAAGGATGGTCGTACCTATATCATCGTAAGTAAAGATGATGGACTCGTATACAAGCGGGTCAGAAACCTAAAGGACAAAAACAGCTTCTTCCTACAATCAGATAATGAAAGTTACCTTCCATATGAAGTCCCATATGAGGAAGTAGCTGAGATCTGGCAATATTATGCACATTTAAGTTTTTCTGATTCCAAAGCAACTTTCAACTACATGCTGGAAGAAAAACTCAACGACATCCAAAAGAAGGTCGGAGAAATGCATAGTAAATTGTTATAAAAAATGATTCAACAAAGCTGTATACCAATTCAGTGATAAATCTATCTTTGCGGCACATAATGATAGATACCCTATAAAAATGAGTGACCTGTACATCAGAAGTGAGATGGCAGGAAACATAGCAATCACAAGGGTATAGAAAAACTTAAAACACATGAAATGAGCATAAATTTTCAGCATCCGAAACTATTCCGATCACGGATGATTAAAATTTTTGCGAAAGCGGAGATTTATCGGAGAGGTTCCATGGGTGCAGAAATTTTTTATTCAATTCATTATAAAAAATAAAAGATTTTAAACACATGAAAGATATCATTGCCGTAAGTGGAGTGCCAGGATTACACAGATTAGTAAATTCCAGAAATAATGGACTGATGCTGGAAGACATAGACTCAGGTAAAACGCGTTTTTATTCGGTAAGAAAACACCAATTCACTCCACTGGAAACTGTAGCAATTTACACCATGATGGATACCGTAGAATTGAGTGAGGTATTTAAATCTATGACTGAAAAGTCAGCTGAGACTCCCATCATATCAGCCAATGCACCTTCACCAGAAATCATCTCATACTTTAAAGAAATCCTTCCCGATTACGATCGCGACAGGGTATACCTCTCGGACATCAAGAAGGTATTGAAGTGGTATGTCAAGCTGGAAGCAAAAGGATTACTACCAAGTTTAAGCGATGAGGAGGAATAGTTAATCTTTAACTGCTAATTTTTTCCATTGCTTTTTTTCACCCTTGCTTAATTCCTTATTCATTGTTTTCTCATTCCACCTGGACTTATATGTCTTATTTCCTTCTAGTATAACCTCTCCCTCCTCAGTTACAAATATCGGAGATGTATATGTATATGGAAATTCATCCTTTGTTTCTTTCCCATTTTTCTTTTTGACATTAGATTTATTGTAATAGACAGAAAACTTGAAATGAGCTCCGGATACAAAATCATTTTCCCCAACCAATGCAATGGGTTGCCCTGGAATAATGGTTTCTCCTTTCTCAACTAAAATTTCACCCGCAAGATCTCTGTAAGATCCGACAGTACAGTCTTTATGCTGTACCAAAATATAATTGCTGTTTTTTATAAACGTGAGATCACTAGAATTGCTCTTGATTGCATTGGAATTTATATCCATTACAACTCCTCTACGCATGGCAATAATGGTGTCCCCCTTTTCCATTTTAAAACCAATGGAATAAAACCCCTCTGGCGCATCATGACCAAATTGATCTCCTACATAACTCACAGGAAGGGTAGAAACACTAACTCCTTCAGCAACCGGCAGGTTATATTTGATATCTTTGTTGGGCTTAGGCCGTTTACAACCAATTTTATAAGTATAGCTATAACTAAAATTAAAGGTGCTATTCTCATTGATGGGTTTAATAGAAAACAACCGATTCTTACCTGGTTTTATATCGCCCTTCCAGGGGTTTCCTCCAGTAATCCGCATATTGCTTAAATCCATCTTTACTGTAATGGTATGTCTTAAATTGGTCTTATTCTCGCAGTAGAATTGATATTCCCCCTTTTTAGATCTGCTCTTTTCATAATAAACATCAACATCCCGATTTCTCTGAGCTTGAAGCGAAGAGGTCATTACAAATAATAGGAATATAGATGTAAGATTGATAAGCTTTTTTAACATACTACTCCAATTTTATAACCTTCCAATTTAAAATATTTCTTAAACTACATATTCAACTCAAAACTCAAATAAGAATCTAAAAAGGCAATTGACTTAAGTCTACATTCCCTCCTGAAATAATGATGCCCACCTTCTTGTTTTTAAAAGTTTCCTTTGACGAAAGACAAGCGGCAAAAGTAACCGCACTTGAAGGCTCAATGATGATCTTCATTCTTTCCCATACCAGTTTCATGGCATCAACAATTTCCTCTTCTGTGACACGGATAATTTCTTTTACACACTCCCTAATGATCGGAAAATTAATATCTCCCAATTGTGTCTTCAGTCCATCTGCGATGGTATCGGTAGTTTCATTGCTTTCTATCTTACCCGACTTCAATGATCTGTAAGCATCATCCACTGCATAGGGTTCTCCTCCATATACATCTTGTTTTCCATCAGCAGCAATACAGGTTCCGGCTATCAATCCTCCTCCTCCTACCGGGGTAATGATGGCATCAAGATCAGGATGATCCTGCAATAACTCATAAGCTGCAGTTCCCTGGCCGATGATGACATTTAAGTCATTGCTTGGATGCAGGAAAGTGGCTCCCGTCTCTGATATGATCTTATCCGACATGGCTTCCCTGTCCTTTAAAGTAGGACCACAAATGATGACATTCCCACCATAGCCTTTCACTGCAGCAACCTTAACAGATGGTGCAGAGGATGGCATAACGATATAAGCCGGAATATTAAGACTTCTTGCTGCAAGGGTTACAGCTTGAGCAAAGTTACCTGAAGAATGAGTGGTAACTCCTTTTGCTTTCTGTTCATCAGTGAGCTGAAGTATGGCATTGAGAGCTCCCCTCATTTTATAGGCTCCTCCTTTCTGAAAATTCTCACACTTAAAATACAGGTGACATCCAGCCATTTCATTGAGCAGGGTTGAGGACATGACCGGTGTACGATGGATATACTGTTCAATCCGTTGATGACAAGATTCAAGATCTTTATAATACTTTCCCATTATAGATCAGATTTTACAGCTGCGATAGTTTCAATTTCAAGAAGAGCTCCAAAGTGTAACTCCCGACAAGGAATGACTGCTCTTACTGGTTTATGATCACCAAAAAACTGACCATACACTTCATTTACTTCATCCCACAAGGCTATATCAGGAATATAAATTCTCATCTGGATGATGTGGTCCAATGAACTTCCTCCCTCTTCCACAATTCTTAATACGTTTTCCAGTGCTTGCTTGGTTTGGGCCTTAATCCCTTCAGGCATTTCTTTGGTAACAGGATGCTTAGGTAATTGACCGGCCAGATACAATAGCCCTTTGTGTTCTATACACATAGAATAGTGCCCTGCCGGAGTAGGCATATTAGGAGTGTTTATGATCTTCATCTTTATTAATTGTGGTTCAAGCAAATTAACGAATAAACCATTAAACTATCCAGTAATTTGATACAATAATGAATCGAACCAGTTCTTGTATTGGTGGATTTAATAAAACATTCCGGTCTGTAGATCTCTCTCTATTTTATCGTGCTTTTTGACAACACCATTCATGGCAATGTAAACCCCTTTCTTGAGGTTATTGATGGCGCCTACTGCACATCCCAAATTAAATGTAGCATCAGAATCTTTGAATCGTTCAGGACGAGCAGCTCCTGTGATGATTACCAGTTCTTTTTTTAGCCTTTCACCAAGGAATTGGGCTGTCTCAATCAAGGTATCAGTCCCATGGGTGATGATGTACTTTTTACCTTTGTGGTCTCTGATGAGTCGAAACATCAACTCCCTGTCCTCATCAGTAATCTCCAGGCTATCTTTCTGGCAAATGGTAATTACTTCGTATTCAAAGGAAGGCAGCAGAGTGTTCATTATTCTATGAGCTGCTGGTTCTCCAATCTCAAAAGCCCAACCTCCAGTTGCTCTGGGATAGTCTTTATCTATGGTTCCTCCTGTCTGTACGAATGTAATTTTCATTTCTTAACAACCAAATTAAGGAAAAATTATCTCACAGTGAATCTTCAATACTAATTTCTAATCCTTATAAGGATCCCATACATCTTCACCGGCCATCGCCACACCGATCGGTTCCAATCGATGCAATACCTTGATGGTCTCTCCCTGATAATATAGTACATCATCCAGCCTTTTATAACACTGAGGA
>JABDLO010000079.1 GCA_013002995.1 Saprospiraceae bacterium
GAAGAAGAACTTGCAGCTGGACTGACAATTGCGCTTGCAAATCAACAAATATACCCGGTGTTTTGCTGTTCAGCTACACAAAACAAGGGATCAGGAAGGATTATGGGTTTCATCAATGATATCGCACCGAGTCCTGTTGACAGGCCTGCTGCGAAACTGAAAGACGGAGGAGAGCTTGTATGTGATTCAAATGGTCCTTCAGTAGCTTTTATCTTTAAAACCTTCTCTGAGCCACAGGTTGGGCTGGTTTCTTACTTTAAAGTATTTTCTGGAACGATCAAAGCAGGTGATGATCTTGAGAATTTAAGTAATAGGGGAAGCGAACGTATTAACCAGTTATTTGTATCTGAAGGAAAGATCAGGACAAATGTTGATGAATTGATCGCAGGTGACATTGGTGATACAGTGAAATTGAAAAACTCCCACACCAATAATACCCTGGCCATCAAGGGCTTTGAAAAAGAAATTGCACCTATAGAATTTCCTTCGCCAAAAATTGATTTTGCAGTACATCCTCCAGGCAAGAATGAGATGGAAAAACTGATGAAAGCACTCCATCAGATCGAAGAGGAAGATCCGACATTGATCATAGAACAGTCAGCCACACTCAAGCAAACGATTATCCACGGACAAGGTCAATTGCACCTGGATATCATAAAATACAGAATTGAAAAGGTCAACGGTATACACATGGAATTTGACAGACCTAGAATTCCTTACCGTGAGACGATAACCACCTCCGCCAACGAAGCATACAGGCATAAAAAACAATCAGGAGGTGCCGGACAATTTGCAGAAGTTCATATGCGTATTGAGCCTTACTTTGAAGGAATGGAGGATCCGTCAGATCTCAATGTCAGATCCAGAGACCAGGAAGATTTGCCTTGGGGCGGAAAACTGGATTTCATGTGGTGTATTGTAGGAGGGTCCATAGATAGTAAATATATTAATGCGATCAAGAAAGGTATTCTCAGCAAGATGGAAGAAGGCCCTCTGACGGGCTCTAATTGTCTGAATATACGTGTGTGTATTTATGATGGTAAAATGCATTCCGTAGATTCTAATGATATGGCATTTATGATTGCCGCTTCCCAGGCATTCAAGAATGCATTCACACAGGCCAGGCCACAACTACTGGAACCGATCTATAATGTTGAAATCCTTTGTTCAGACGAGTCTATGGGAGATATCATGAGTGACCTGCAGACCAGGAGAGCCATTATCCAGGGTATGGATTCAGATGGGCATTACCAGAAAATAAACGTAAAAGTGCCACTGGCAGAAATGTATAAATACGGCTCGACACTCAGGTCATTATCGCAGGGAAGAGCAAAATATACAAGAGCGTTCAGTGAATATATGCCTCTCCCCGGTGATATTCAAAAACGTCTTATCAGTGAGTCCAGTGTGGAAGAAGTAGAAGCTTGATTCCGAGCTTAAACATTATTAACCTGTTGAGCCATCCAATGTTTTGTGATGGCTCATTTTTTTGCCAGTAGATTGATATCCTTGTTTTCCAGGTGTTTTAATTCCTGGCTATGGAATAGGGTATTAATCATGGACATACCTAGCCTTGAACTCGTAGTCACTGATTTAAGCTTCTTCAGGAGAGGGTAGAAGGGTATAGTTATCACATAAAAGAATTGATACCATCCTGTACTTGATTTAATACCTTTCTCCGGGATGATTGCACCCGGACGGAAAGCATATGCATCTTTGAATCCTTTATTAAGAATATAGTTTTCAGTCTTTCCCTTAACTCTTGCCCACATGATATTTCCTTTCTCCGAGCTATCGGTACCGGAACCTGATACATAATTGAAAACCATTGAAGGATTTATATCGTGTAGCAGGTCAGCAAGGTTTTTTGTATAATCAAATGTTATGATTGAGTAATCTTCTTCTTTCATACCTAAGGCAGAAACCCCCATACTATAAAAACAGGCATCATAGCCGGATAGCTCATTTCTTATCGTACTGAAATCAGAAAAATCCTTCAGCATCAGTTCCTTTAATTTTTGATGATTTATTCCGACGGGACGTCGGTTAATGAGTAAAACTTCCTTTATTTTATCACTTTCCAGGCATTCAATCAGTATACCCCGGCCAACCATACCTGTAGATCCTGTAATAATAACCTTCTTACTCATTCATGGACAATTTACTGATTATAAAGCATGTGCAATTAATTGATTCGGGAAAGATAATTCGTACTTCTTCTTTTGGAATTAGAGAAAATCCTTCAATTCAAAAGTAAAAATTCATGATATAAATTCTGGTACAGTTATTGTTTTAAGATATGCTGTTTTCAAAAGAGGTACAATGGTACATCCGAAAGAAAAATAAACACAAATGGTTTATAGATGTATTACAAAATGTAGCATCTTTTACCAATAGCCTGATAAACACAGTTTAATTTCGTTTCTGTCAGATATTATATATATTTGTTAAGAGCGGAATGCTCAAGAATAAATCCAGGTTTCATTCTCATTATCTTGGGGTGATGTTAAATCACCCCTTTTTTTATGCCCGCAATTTTGCTGTTAAAACGATTAAGACCCCTCGCAATGTGTATTCAGGGCGTCTATGAGATTATCTGCTATCATTTGTGCTGATCTTCCTTCAATATGATGTCGTTCAATCATATGCACCAGGTTACCATTCTTGAAAAGTGCGATGGAAGGTGATGAAGGTGGGTAAGGCAGCATATAATCCCTTGCACGTTCTGTAGCTTCCTTGTCGACACCGGCAAATACTGTAACAGCGTTATCAGGTTTACTAGCATTATGAAGGGCGAATTTTGCAGCTGGCCTGGCATTTCCCGCTGCACATCCACAAACAGAATTGACAACTATTAAAACGGTTCCTTCTTTGCTTCCGAGAACCTGGTCAACTTCTTCAGGGGATGAAAGGCTATTGAATCCGAAATCTGTCAGATCTTTCGCCATTGGTTTTACTAATTCTAAAGGATACATATATTAGGCTTTTATATTATACGTTATTTGATTAAAATTGTGATTTAAAACCTCTAACATAATTCGAAATGAAAAAGATTTCAATTTATGCAAGTTTTTTTCTCTATACAATAATGATTTCCTGTGCCAGGGACGCGGCAGAACCAGTAGATACAAATTGTAGTGGAATAACAACATATGACGAACAGGCCCAGGAAGTGATTGATACCAATTGTTCATATTCCGGGTGTCATGATGGCACTGGCGCTGCTCCAGGAAACTATTCTTTCTACAATGGATTAAAGGTGACCTTCAATAATAGTGACGAATTTATTAACAGGGTAATTGTACTTAAAGATATGCCGCCATCGGATGCTACCGGTCCGGTTAACTTAAGTGAAGAAGATTTTAATATATTGCTTTGCTGGATTGAATCAGGTTTTCCGGAAAAATAGACTATCAACAAAATGAAACACTACTTATACTTTATTATTATTCTTTGTTTCAGTTATCCAATGCTGGGACAGGAGAAAATACACCAGACATTCAAAGATACCCGGGTGATCAACAGTCATTCCGTAGAAACGCTCAGGAAGGGTTTCCTGGATTTTAGAGTGACCCACAGGTTTGGGGATATTGGAGGAGGCTGGCCTTCATTTTATGGTCTCGAGACAGCTTCAGACATTTTGTTTGGTTTTGAATATGGAATATCTGACAAGGTCATGGCCGGGCTAAGCAGAACAAAAGGATCCGGGCCATTAAAACAAAGTATAAACGGATTAGTAAAGTACAGGGTATTGACACAGGAAATTGATGGCAGGAATCCTTTTTCACTGACACTTCTAGGTACCATGTCCTATTCCACGATGCAAAAGAGTCCGATTCCATCTGATCTGAATTATTTTGATAAAGGCGTTCACAGGCTCAGTTATCATCTTCAATTTTTGATTGCCAGTAAGGTCACTGAACGGTTTTCTTTCCAGTTTGGTGGCGGCTGGACATACCGAAATATTGTAGAATCACAAGACAAGAATGATTTGCCAAGTATTGGTTTGGTACTCAAATATCAGTTCTCGAAGGTCTTTGGTTTGATTGTAGAGGGGACTATACCGTTTTCGGAATACAGGGACAATGAACGAAATTTTGATGACAGCAAAAGATTTCATTATCCAATAGGTATTGGATTCGAGTGGGAGACAGGCGGCGGACATGTTTTCCAGATTAATCTTACCAATGCAACAGGGATAGTTGAAACAGATTATATCCCATATACAACATCGAGCTGGACAGATGGAGGTTACAGATTAGGATTTACAATAGCCAGACAATTCAGGATATGATGCATCGATCTTCAATACTAATATTCCTTGCGATTTTAATCGTTGTCTTTATAAGTGCTACTGCGCTTGTGTCAACTTCGTTTGAGCTTGAACCAGGCATGCGCGTTTCCAAGGTGCTTGCTATACTGGGCGATGATGACCTTGGACATTACCCGGATACCAATGTGCGCGGTGTTTCAGCAGAACGCGGTCGACAACTGGTATTTGACGGTATTGCATCCAAACCTGGTGGTGGTTCAACACGGAGACAAAGCAAGCACTTTGTT
>JABDLO010000089.1 GCA_013002995.1 Saprospiraceae bacterium
GCTACTCCTGGCCGGTTGCTAGACTTGATTAAAAGGAAAGCAGTTAAGCTGGAGAGCGTTAGATACGTCGTATTGGATGAGGCAGATGAAATGCTCAATATGGGTTTCAAGGAAGATATCGACAAAATACTTTCCTTCGCAAATGACAATCGGGTTATCTGGTTGTTCTCAGCCACTATGCCCTCTGAGGTAAGAAAAATCGTGAAAAAATATATGCATTCACCTTTAGAGGTAACGGTGAATACAGTGGAAATAAGTAACAAAGATATTTCACATAAATATGTTGTTACAACAAGGGCGAACAAGATTCCTGCTTTAAGGCGATTTTTGGATATACAGCCGGAAATGAGAGGAGTTATGTTTTGTCGGACAAAGTGGGAAACTCAGGAAATAGCGGATAATCTGGGTAATATGGGTTATAGCGTGGAAGCTCTGCATGGAGATCTATCTCAAGGACAAAGGGATTCGGTAATGAAGCGTTTTAAAAGCCGATCTATGCAATTATTAATAGCAACGGATGTTGCAGCAAGAGGCATTGATGTAAACGACCTTTCTCATGTCATTCATCATTCTCTTCCAGATCAATTGGAGAGCTACACACATAGGAGCGGAAGAACGGGACGGGCAGGAAAAAAGGGGATTTCTTTAGCTTTCATTAATCCACGGGAGGGAAGACGAATCACCGAATTAGAAAAAAAGATTAAGGTAACCTTTGAAAAAGTTGAGGTACCAAGTATTGAAGAGTTAAAATCCAGTAGAATTAATAACTGGGCCAATTTGATTATCAATACTAAGGTAGACAAGCAGGCCCAAGGTATTTTAAATGATTTGCATGGGCAATTTTCTCATTTAAATAAAGAGGACCTTTTAGAAAGATTAATCACGACTCAATTAGATCACCTAATGATCAGAGACGGGGAGAAAGGAGACCTTAATGAAGGATCAGGTTCCAAGACCTCTAAAACATATAGAAATGATGGATTTAACCGTTACTATGTAAATATCGGTGCAATTGATGGAGTAACAGAAGCTGATCTGGTCCATTTCCTTTCAGATATTTCAGGAATTGCCCGAAAGTCGATTGGCGATATTTCCCTTCAGAAGAATTGTGCATTTTTTAATGTAAACAGTCAGGTAGATCAGGACCTAGGTAAAAAATTTGAAGGGATTGAAATTGAAGGCCGAAATATACGTGTAAATTTAGATGATGGCGGAGATAAAAAAACAAGTAGCAGATCTTCGAAAAAGAAAAGTTATAATAAAGGAAGGCGTAAACCCCCATCTCATTTTGGAAGGTCTGGGAATTCTCGAAGAGATTCTCGCCGGTCCAGATCAAATAGACGTTAAATTAATTGCTTGATTAATTCAAGTTATATAAAATTACCATACATGAAGAATACGGATAGTTTAAGAATAAAATTTGCAACAGGTCAGCGTGAGTTTATGGCAACCTTAAATAAGCGTGTAAATGAGTATTTCAACAAAAATAATGTTAGCCGACATGCAAATTGGGAGATGATCACAAAGACAATATTTATGTTTGCTCTATGCTTCGTTCCATATGGCCTTATTGTGAGTGAGGTGGTTACAGGAACAGGGTGGTTGATCCTACTCGTTGTTATTATGGGGCTTGGAGTTGCAGGAATTGGCCTTTCTGTAATGCATGATGCAAACCACGGAGCTTACTCAAAAAAGAATTGGGTAAATACAATGATGGGCTATTCGATAAATCTTGTGGGTGCCAATCTATTTAATTGGAAAATTCAACACAATGTTCTCCACCATTCATTTACAAATGTTCATGATGCTGATGAGGACATAAGCTCCAGAGGAGTACTTCGATTTTCTCCTCATA
The DNA here is from genome assembly GCA_013002995.1 of Saprospiraceae bacterium. Classification (GTDB taxonomy): domain Bacteria; phylum Bacteroidota; class Bacteroidia; order Chitinophagales; family Saprospiraceae; genus JABDLO01. The sequence continues at coordinate 1,856 of JABDLO010000089.1, forward strand.
CAGACTGGAAAAAAATACATAAATATCAGTTCATCTATGCATGGTTTTTATATGGGTTCATGACCATTGTCTGGATGTTTATTACTGATTATACTCGAATTATAAGATATCATAAGAATGGATTGGCCAAACAGGTAAAGGCCAATATTACAAGGGAATGGATTATCCTTATTGGTTCCAAGCTGGTCTATTTAGGGTATATATTTCTTATTCCCTTACTCTTTACCTCATTACTATGGTGGCAGATACTGATAGGAATTATTATAATGCAATATGTAACAGGCTTTATATTGGCTATTATTTTCCAACCCGCTCATGTGATTGAAGGTACTGAGTTTCCTTTACCTGATGAGAAAAATACCCTTGAGGATAACTGGGCTATTCATCAGCTGCGGACAACTACCAATTTTGGCAATAAGAGCCGCTGGTTTTCCTGGTACGTCGGAGGATTGAATTTTCAGATAGAGCATCATCTATTTCCAAATATATGCCATGTTCACTATCGCAAGATCTCCGAAATTGTCAAGTCTACAGCTGCTGAGTTCGATTTGCCCTATCACAGTGCGAAGACCTTTATGGGTGCACTTGGTAGTCATCTTCGATTATTGCGACAGCTGGGAATGAAGCCTACTGCATAGAACCATACTTAGTAGAATAGGTCCGCAAATTATTGACAGTAACGCAGCACTATCTGATATTAGAAATGAGTTAGAGGGTAGGTTCAGTACAACTATAATAAAACTCAGCTGTATGGACAGGGAACAATTCTTTGCCGCTTCCATTATACTAGTATGAGAATCAAAAAGGTTATTCCGAAGAAAGGGCAGGAATCTGTTTGGGATTATCCGCGGCCACCCAGGTTGGAAAAGTTTATTGGGCATATTAGGAT
>JABDLO010000097.1 GCA_013002995.1 Saprospiraceae bacterium
CATTAAACACCTCTAGTAATTCTCGTCTGTTGTTTTTCAGGTCAAGGGTGCTGAGTTGCTTTACTCGTGAAGAGTGCCCCAGCAATACTTCAACTATGAGGTGAGATCCTTGCCAGGGTGTGCCCAACATGATGAATCTCGATTTATCTTTTGACATAAAGTTTTTCCAGGATAATTCAAAGTCGTGCATCCATTGACGGACAACCAATCCTCCCATGGAGTGAGCGATGATACTTATGCTTTGGCCATGTGCCAGCCATTCATTCATTTTAGCATTGAATTGAATGGCTGCTTTAGAAAGTGAATTTCGCCAGTCATAAGGAAATACAGCTACATCCATATTGGCCTGAGAAAGATGTTCTGCCAGTCCTTCATAATATTTGGCAATAGCCGATTGAGAAGAAATATTATCATCAGAATCCAGGTAATTAGATATTCCTCCTTTCATGATCTCAGAAAAATCAAGCCATATTTTATCATTAAGGTGATAGATGTTTGACCCCATGATTCCAGGAAGCAGTACAACTATTGGTTTATCACCGAGTGGTTCTTTGGGGGTCAAATTACCCATGTCGAAAAGATCAAGTACAACACCCCTTGATCTTGTTTCAGAAGATTGTAATGAAAGAGCCACACTGTCCAGGAGTGCCGCTGCAATAATTTCAAGATTATCTTTTTTACTGAAGTACTTAAAATGGTCAATTTCATCATCCGGAACAGGAATAAACTGGTTCTTCTTCCTTAAAGCCAGTCCCTTATTCATGGATGCAGTATGCACTACAAAGTCATTGGATTCCCAATAAAATAAATTGGTAAGGATAACCTTTAGTGAATGGATGACATTACTGCTGAGATTAGAATCTCCTGTTATGGAAATCAATTCTCCGGAAAGCTTGAAGTCGTTATTATTGATCTTCTGAAATGCCGAATCCGGAACCATACTCCATAAACCGGGCAATACTTCAACATCTGCTTTTGCTGCAACCATGTGGAGTAAGAAACTTTTAAATTGATCATAGAAGAAGTTCCACTTCCCGCCTATATGCAAGCCGATTAGGTAAAGAAGTGAATTCAGAAAATGATCAATCCTGGTCGAAAGCAAGATTGTTCCGGATGCAGGGCAAGCCACTCTAACTATTTTATTAACAGTAATCTTTCTTTTAGGAGCCTTTCGGTTTATAGATTTCATATGGTCAACCTCGCTCTTCTCTTTATCGATGAGCAAGTCTGACAATTCCAATCCATCCATTTCCTTTTTTATAATATCCATCTCCTCCTCAGTGAATCCAATGATTTCATTGCGATAATCACACCTGGCAAGGACATCTGCTACAATTCCTCCACGGGAATGGCTGATGATATCGATGCTTACATTCTTGTCAATCTCATTGAGAAGATCACTGACATTTTCTATCGGAGACTTAGTCAATGTATGATGAATGTATGCATACACTTGTCCGTTATAATGATCATAGATTTCTGAGTACTCTACACCATCCATTCCACTGAATCCCATGTCAAAGTTGGACACTGTACCGTGTATAAATAAGAGCAAGCGGGAGGTATCCCCTATTTTGGTTTTAACATTACCGATGGCCCCATTTCGATCAACTCTATACATCCCCTCATCTTTAGCAATAGTGGTATCAATCCGTTTAGCAATTTTATGAACGGTCACCTTGGCTGCTTCATCAACAGCCCTTGGCTTGATAAAATCAATGACCGTATTCTTAATTTTCTTAAAGATGTTGCGATCTCTGTCTTGATATAGCAGGTAATCAGAAATCTGAATGGGTTCTCCAGATCGTAGGGTTTCAGTAATACCAAGAATTTCAGGTAAGTCATCTCCATATCCTATCCATTCAAGTCCATCTTCAGTGGTCAATTGAATAAGTGTTTTATCATCTACTGACTCGGTGAATGATCTGCTATCAGCTCTGTCAATGGTCAGCTGGTAAGATTTAATAATCTCAAATTCTTCATCCACCACTGATTGATTAAATTTAGGATCTGTGTTTTCAACTCCGGTAAATTTCAGTTTAATATCATTGCTCATAAGGGGCGTATTTTATTGGTTTAGTAGCATCAAAATGCCTTATTTAGAGATGAAATACATCTCTATGAATGGTTCCGGAATGATGTGACTGGAAGGGTAATGAAGTGATTTAAAAACTATGTTGATTTCAGAAGATAACTGCTTGGAAGCCAAAACAAAGCTCTTTTTATGTTTCGTATGTGCCTGCCCGACGTCAAGACTTTGGAAGGCGGGGAATATCCGATACTTAAAAAAGCTGTAGTATTGGCTTTCAACCTGCCCTCCGTACGAGACTTCGGAAGGCGGGTGAGTTGTCTGCAAGTGTTAAGATACGTTTTAAATCACTTCAAAACCTAATATTACACAATGACCTTAAGTTAAGGACATTTCAACAGAAAATCAACAAAGCTCTATTCAGCGACTTTGGTTTACATCTACTACTGAAACAGATTCAGAAGAGGAACCTCAATTATAAAACCAAAAGAGAATAGGATTTCAATTCAATGAGTTTGATCAAATTCTTAATCCATCAATCTAAACAGAGAAGTGGATTTAAGGAATAATTTCAATTGAAAATCGCGTTATTTAAATACACTATTATAAAATAAATGCAGTGAGAAAAATCATATTAGCTTTATACATGCTTGGGTATTTACCCCTATTTACCCAAAATGTAGTAAGTAAAGAGCTTCCTGTTGATGGAAATATCGTATTAACTGAAGGGATTGAAATTCCTAAAGTGAATAAAGGATATTCTGTATGGCTTCCTGAGTCCGGGACAATTAATGGTTTGATTGTCTTTACACATGCAAGGAGAGACACAATCAATAGAGATACGTTAATAGATTATGCCCTTAAAAAACAGTTGGCAGTATTTTATGCAACAACTGAAAATAGGTTAGAATTCTTTTTTGATGATAATCGTATACAGGAAATTGAAAACTACATCAACGAAGTTGTGATAGAATATAAAATCCCAAAAGATAACCTATTGTATTGCGGAATGTCACTGGAGGGGACACGAGCATTAAAACTTGCTATCTACGGCCTAAGTAATAAATCAAAACATAAGTTGAAGCCAAAGGCCATTGCAATCTGTGATGCACCATTGGATATGGTTCGTTTTCATAAGTCAATGATAAAAGCTAAAGACCTGAATTATAATGCAATCGCTGCTAATGAAGGGAAATGGGTCTCAGGATATCTTGAAGCTAATCTGGGTGGAACTCCTAAAGACAATCTTTCAGCATATGTTGATTATTCGCCTTATTCCTACTTTGCTGATACCTATAAAGATCTCCATTACCTTAAAAATATTGCATTCCGGGCGTATACAGAACCTGATGTCGAATGGTGGATCAAGACAAGGCGTAAAG
>JABDLO010000129.1 GCA_013002995.1 Saprospiraceae bacterium
CTGAGATTACGGCAGAACATGATGCTTTCAGTAAATACAGGATTTCAACGCAACAACCTGGAAGGAAAAGAAACCAATTCAATGGATAGGTGGCTGGGTTCCATCAATGCCAATTACAATCCATCAGATGTTACATCTCTTAATTTTTCATTCTCCAATTTCAGAACTACCAACACCTTGTATGCTGTTTCTATTCCATTCATCCAGGTAGATTCAATTCAACTTTCACTGGTCAATCGACAATTCTCTGCGGGAATGAATACGTATTTCAACTCAGAAAGGAATACTTCTTTAACCGGGTTTTTATCCTATTTCCGATCCTACTCTATAGAAAATGACGTTGTCAACACGTCTCAGAAATTAAACAATCTCAATGCTTTCATCTCCTATTCCCGCTCTTGGGATGAGCCCGACTGGAAAGCTTCCGCAGGACTTAATCTGAATAGAAATTCCTCTTCCGTCAGCAATGTCCTCACCTTAGGACCCAGCATAACCCTATCCAAGTCACTGATCAATGACGAATTAAAACTATCAGCAAGAATTTCCTATATCTCCATCTACATGGATGGTCAACACAACAGAAATATTATTAACCCTGGGCTATCTTTGTCTTATGAATTATTTCCCGGTCAGGAATTGCTGATGAACAGCCGGGTGGTCTATCAGAATGCTTTAATGTCTTCAAGCCAGTCTTTCTCTGAGTGGCATACCAGGGTGATGTGGAGATCGAGGTTTTAGTGAGATAACTCAGGATAGTCTATTCCTATAATATTTTCCCTTTATCCCGATCGATATCATCTTGAAGTTCATCCGGGTAACCAAGCATTAAAACTTTCTTTAATCAAGATATAGTAGCTAAATTACGGCGTGAAGAATTATGTTGTCATACTGTTTCTACTATGTTCTATTTACGGTTATACCCAGGAAATAGATACCCTTAGTTATGATAAACTTGGAGTTGCTTTTAGGGCTGAAGGCAAGATGAATGAAGCCATTTGGGCGTTTGGGAAGGCAAAGGAAGTCGCACTTAATGGACAAGAATGGCAAGTATATGCTCGTGCTGCCCACCAACAAGGATGGTGTTATTTTTTCAAAGCTGAGTTTGATTCAGCTGATTGGATGCTTAGGGACGTACTCAATAACCTCGACACTCTTCTCCATAATGACATAGAAAGAGCCAATATCTATTATTGTTTAAGTGCCGTATCTGCCAAAAAAAACAAGAATTCCTTTTCATTGGGTTTTGCACAAAAGGCTATTGATATCGTTTTTGATCGAGAAGATTATAAACCTGACCTTGCAAAGTTTTATAACGCATTGGGTACTGCGTATTCTAGTAAGTTTGATTTTCAAAAAGCATTAGAATCCCATTTTCTATCTGTAGAAATCAAAAAAGAAGTGTGGGGAGATCAAAGCAATGAAGTAGCTAAGAGTTATAATAACATAGGAGTTATATATCGAGAAATGGGTGAACTTGAAAAAGCACTGGATTATTATACTAAATCACTCAACATTAAAATTGAAAAAGTAGGTGAAGATGACCCTGGTGTTGCTGCCACATATAACAACATGGCTATCCTTTACCAGGATATGGGAGACCTCGATCAATCCATTGATCTCTTGCTGAAATCTTTGGCTATTGAACGAGCGATATTTGGAGAAAAGAGTTATGCTCTTGTGGATAAATACGGAGTATTGGCTACGGTATACAAGAAAAAAGGGCTGTACCAGGAAGCCTTAAATTACAATGAAAAATGCTTTAATATATGGCGTTCAATATTCTCTGAGAATCATGATTTATACGCTCGTACACTTAGGTCTTCAGGAGACATTTACGCTGAAATGGGTGAATACGTTACAGCATATGGTTATTATCGCAAATCATTGGTTGAGTTATTGGGTGAATTTGGGTCCGGAGATAAAATTCCAATTCCGGATAAATCATTGTTAATAGGAAAAATGGATGTGTTGTTTACATTATCCAATTACAGCGATGCTGTACTCAATCACTATTATAACCGTGGAGATAAAGACATACTGATCAAAGCACTACAACTTTATAATTTATCTTCTGAAGTTGTTGATATGATCAGAACCGGTTATAGGGAAGAAGTTTCCCGTTTGGCATTGCAGGACAATGCTGCCGATGTGTACGAAGGGGGAATTACTGCAGCTTATGAGTTGTATGATCTTACAGAAGAGGAAAGTTATCTGGAAAAAGCATTTACATTTTCCGAAAGGAATAAATCTACTGTCCTTCAATCTTTCATAATCGAAAACCAGGCACTGGAGTTCAGTAAGATTCCGGACACCGTTCTTGCCCGGGAGCAAAACCAGAAACAAGAATTGCGTCAATTAGAAGATGAGATTAATTCCCTTGAAGATGAGTTGGATCAATCCTTGTTAAATCAACGATACGAGTCTAAAAAAACCTACGAAGCTTTTATTGACGAACTAGAGCGTAATTACCCCGACTACCATCAATTGAAATATGACCTTGGTTTTCTTTCTCTGGACGAAATTGAAGATATAATAGAAGATAAAAATCTTGGCTTAATTGAGTTCTTCTGGGGTGAAGAATGGGTGTATATTTTTAGCATCTCAACCAATAAAAAATCTTTCCATCGAAAGAAATTAACTGATTCCTTAATATCAGAGATCAATCAATTCCGTTCAACAATATCTGATGCAGATTTGGCCATTACCAAAGAGAAAGACACTGATCAATATGATAAGTATGTTGCTCAATCCAGGCAACTCTATATAACCTATCTTGAAGATGTTATAAATCCAGCAGTAAACACATTAATGATTATCCCTGATGGCCTGCTTTATACCGTCCCATTTGAATTGTTATTGACTGACGATAAGAAATTAAACATCAGAGATTATTCTGCCCTACCCTATTTAATGAGGAAGTGCCCGGTGAGATATGGTTACTCCTCTCATCAGTTAAAGGAAAAGAAATCTTCTAATGAGGCATCTAAAAGACTTGCTGCATTCTCTCCCCTCTATGATGGGAAAATTAATTCTTCACTTGCTTCAAGATCAAGTATCAGTGCCCTTCAGTATGCGAGGGAGGAAGCTCAGGTCGTTTCTGATAAATTTAGTGGTGATTTTTATGAAGGAGATAGCATAACGAAAGAGGTGTTTAAGAATAATGCCCCTGATTACAGTGTTCTCCACCTGGCCATGCATGCATTTACAGATGATAACAACCCCATGTATTCAGGGATGATTTTCAGCCAGGAAGAAATACTACATGCTTACGAATTGTATAACATGGAACTCAATGCGGACCTTGTGGTATTAAGTGCTTGTAATACTGGTATGGGTAAGCTGATAAAGGGTGAAGGTGTGATGTCTCTTGCCAGGGCATTCAGGTATGCCGGAGTTCCTAATATCGTTATGAGCCAATGGGCTGCGGATGATGAAACAGCGAGTAAAATCATGACATTGTTCTATGACCATCTTGCTTCCGGTCTCCCTAAAGACAAGGCGCTCACCCAGGCAAAGATAGATTACCTCGACTCCAACAGCAGGAAAGTACATCCTTATTTCTGGGGGTCTTTTGTGTTGGTGGGGGATGACGAAGGTGTTTTTCTAAGTCGTGCTTTTTCTTTTAAAGACTACTTCCTACTTGGAGTAATTGCTTTTCTTTTTATTGCAATCGGTTGGTCCCTTTACACCTATCTGAAGTAATAGTCAATTCTTATACACCATTCCTGATTTTATTACGGTTTTTACTTCACGTAAATTGGAAATGTTATTCTGGGGGTCTCCTTTTACTACAATAATATCTGCTTCAAGGCCTTCCACAATTCTTCCTACCTGATGGCTGATGCCAAATACATCTGCATTGATAGAAGTTACCGATTTTAACACCTCTTCCGGTGTCATTCCATATTCTACCATCATTTCTAATTCCCTGACATTATCGCCATGTGAAAACACACCCACATCTCCACCTGCAACAATGATTACTCCCGATTCAATAGCAGATTTCATGCTGGCCTTTTTTCTGATGATGCGTTCCGGGTCAGGATCTACTCTTTTATTCCAGCCTCGATATTGACTGATGGCATCCCCGGCTGCAATTGTAGGGCATAGAGCAACGCCTTTTTCTTTCATCAACTGAAACACTTCTGGTGTACCACCATCTCCATGTTCAATGCTGACGACTCCTGCTTCCGTTGCCCTCCGTATTCCTTCAGCAGTAGCCGCATGAGCAACTACTTTTCTTCCGCTACTTTCTGTTATTTCAACAATGAGTTTTAATTCATCAATGGTGAACGTAGGTTGAGCATCTTCTTCCGGGCCCCACCGATAATCTGCATATACTTTAATGAAGTCGGCTCCTCCTCCTATCTGTCTTCTCACTTCCTTGATCAGGTCGTCATGTCCATCAGCTGCATGGGCTCCCAGTGGAACCTTAACTTGTTCTCTGAATCCCTTAGGACCGTAACTTCCTGTAGTTACAATCGCGGGACCGGCAACAATTAATCTTGGACCATTGATGACTCCCTTTTCAATTGATTGCTTTAATCCCACATCAGCGTACCCTGCTCCTTCACTACCCAGATCTCTAACAGTAGTAAAACCAGCCATCAGTGTTTTTTCAGCATGAATGGCTCCACGTATGGAACGCTCAGCTACGGTTTCATTTAATACCTGTTCATTCCAGGGAGTCTCGTCATATGGGTGAAGTAACATATGGGCATGTCCCTCGATCATTCCCGGCATAATGGTGGCATCTCCATAATCATATCTGATACATCCTTGCGGTGGATCAATATCCGAGCTTACTTGGATAATTTTATTGTCAGAAATCAGGACCATTCCGTTATCTATCATTTCCTCTCCATTGAACACGCGATCAGCTGTCAACAGAATTGGAGGTTCTTGTCCCTCGGAGTTAATAGAAAACAATAGTATTAATATGATATTTATAATCTTCATCCCCACAATATAAAGCATCATATTATATTGTGTCCATCATGGGAGATATACACATCAGAAAATGTGATTTAGGAGACCTTCATCAATTGAAGGAGATCAGCATTCGCACGTTTCTTGATACTTATGCACATTTAAATTCAGATGAAAATGTAAAAAAGCATATTGATCAGGCATTTAATGATCAACAACTATCTTCAGAACTATCTCATCCTGATATTTCATTTTATTTCTTCTACTTTAGGGATGAATTGTGTGGTTACCTGAAGTTGTGTCGTAATGATACCCAGTCAGAAGAAATGTCGGAAGAATACCTGGAGATAGAAAGGATCTATATATTAAATAAATTCCAAAGAAAAGGACTCGGTAGAAAGATGGTCGACCATACCATCTCTGTTGCCTTAAATTTGGGTAAATCAAAAGTGTGGCTAGGTGTATGGAAGAAAAACCCTGAAGCTGTAGCTTTTTATAAGAAAGTCGGTTTTTCTGTATTTGGTGAACACACATTTACAGTAGGTGCTGATGTTCAATCAGATTGGATGATGGAAATGAACCTAAAACCATAAAACCAATGATAAATACACCCCTTGCTCTTCCATGCGGAGCCATTATTAAGAATAGGCTGTGTAAAGCAGCCATGACCGAAAGGCTCTGTAGCCGAACAGGAATTCCCAATCATAAGCTCACACATCTCTATAAAAGATGGGCTGAAACAGGTACCGGACTTCAGATTACTGGCAATGTAATGATTGATCGCAATCACCTTGAATCTGCCGGCAACATTATTATTGATTCAGATGTCATTCATCCTGAATTCAAAGCCTTGGCTGAAGCGGGTAAAATACAGGGAAATCATATATGGGTGCAGATTAGCCATTCGGGGAGACAGACATCTCGGTTTGTCAATTTAAAGCCAAAGTCTGCTTCTGAAGTGCAACTTAAAAAGATGGGCCTATTCGGAAAGCCAAGGTCGATGACTGAATCAGATATCAAGGATGTCATTGTGGGATTTGCTCGTGCTGCCAGAGTATGTAAAGGGGCTGGTTTCACCGGGGTACAGATACATGCTGCTCATGGCTATTTATTAAGCCAATTCTTAAGTCCCATAACCAACCACAGGAAGGATCAATGGGGAGGAAGCCTTGACAACAGGAGCAGACTGCTCCTATCAATCATTGATGAAGTGAGAAAAGAAGTAGGTCCTGATTTCCCAATCAGTGTAAAGTTAAATTCTGCTGATTTTCAACGAGGTGGGTTTTCAGAAGAGGAATCCATTGAAGTCATTAAAATGCTTGAAGAAAGCGGTATTGATCTCCTGGAGATATCCGGAGGTACTTATGAAAAGGTTGTCTTTTTTCTGATGAATGGGGAAAATACCCGAGAAAGCACCAGGCGTCGAGAAGCTTACTTTCTGGATTTTGCCGAAAAAGTGAGAGAAATAACGAGTCTTCCTTTAATGGTGACTGGAGGGTTCAGAACCCATTCCTTTTCATCTAAGGCCATTGAAGATGGAGCAATAGATATGGTGGGAATGGCACGGCCGTTCATTACCAACCTTGATGAGATAAAGGGGTTTATATCCGGGGATACTGAAAATCTTCTTGATTTGGTCATAAGGACAGGAGTTGCAGACCTGGAAGAAACGGCTGAAGCCGGTTTTTATGCACGAAATATCCTTAGGATTGCCCAGGGAAAGGAGGTTAAATTCAAGTTTTCTTCGGTTGGCAATGCAACATTCTTTGTTAAGCATGAATTTGTTAAAGGTATGGCAAGGCGTATTTTCGGATCCAAATAATTATTTCATCTGGCTTTTTGCTCATATTTCTATCTTGCTACCGGTTTTAAATAATTTATAATGTCAGACCTTCTTAAGAAAATATACGATCAAGAATCTTTTCGTCAACAAGGCCATCGATTAGTAGATCTACTTGCTGATCATCTTGGAGCTTCTCTTTCCGAGAAAAACCAGGTAAATCATTACAAAGAACCCAATGATCAGCTCGATATATGGAAGTCATTTCTTGGTCAAGATCATTCATCAATTGATTATTTCAGTGATATTATTAATGGTTCTATTAATCTACATCACCCTAAATACATGGGGCATCAGATTTCACCTCCAGCACCTATAGCAGCATTATCGGCTCTTGTGACTGATATGATGAACAATGGCATGGGGGTATATGAGATGGGTGGCCCTTCTACTGCCATAGATCGACTTATACCTGAAATCATCGGTAAGGCTATAGGATACAATTATCAATGTGGTGGTTTCCTTACTTCCGGAGGAACCCTAGCCAATCTTACGTGTCTGCTGACCGCTCGGGCTCAATTGAAAGATCGACACATCTGGAATGAAGGTATGGGTGATAAAAAGCTCACGCTTATGGTTTCAGAGCAAGCACATTACTGTGTGGACAGGGCAGCACGCATTATGGGTTTGGGTGATGATGGGATTATAAAAATTCCTGTCAATGATCGGTATCAGATGGATGTCAGTAAACTGGAGGTGTATTATAATGAAGCCATAGATAAGGGTCTGGAGGTATTTGCTGTTGTAGGCAGTGCGTGTACCACTTCTACAGGTTCTTACGATGATTTAGAGTCCATCGGGGCTTTCGCCAAAAGCAAAGGTATCTGGTTTCACATAGACGGTGCCCATGGCGGAGCAGTGGTATTTTCCGAGAAATATCGGCATATCGTCAATGGAATAGAGCAGGCAGATTCAGTGATCGTAGATTGCCACAAGATGATGATGACGCCCTCTGTAACCACTGCCGTGATCTATAAAGAAGTACAAGATTCATTCACCACCTTCAGCCAGAACGCCAATTACCTCTTCGAGAAAAATCAGGATAAAGAATGGTTCAATATGGCTAAGCGTACATTTGAATGTACCAAACTGATGATGGGTGTTAAATTTTACGCTATCATTCAGGCACATGGCACCCAGGCCATAGATGCCTTCGTTACCACCTTGCATGACAATGCCAGGGTCTTCGCTGATCTTGTTACAGAACATCCCCAATTTGAATTGGCATGTTATCCGGAATCTAATATTGTGTGTTACCGTTTGATCGACGATCAACTTGATGAAGATGCTTTGAATAAATTGAACGCAGGAATCAGGCGTCAACTACTTGAAGATGGAGAATTCTACATTGTGCAGACCATAATTGATGGAAAGGTTTATCTCCGTAACACCATGATGAATCCTTTTACTGAAAAGAAACACATGGAAAGGTTATTGGAAACTTTAATAAATTATTCTAACTCGTAATCTTCGTCTTTAGGGTCTTCACCATAATAGTTAGGCCCATAAGTACCCTCTGTGGCAAGAAAAATGAGAAAGATAAGTCCACCTGCAACTGGAATCATCTTGATGAGTATCCACCATCCGCTTTTTTCAATATCATGTAACCTTCTTACTGTTACTGCAAGGCATGGAACCAGGGCGAATAGAGAATAACCTACCATTGCAGGAATATAAATTCTCGGGGTGATGATTGAAGAAGTGAATGCAAGCCCAATGACAACAAGAAAGTGTATAATATAGAATTGCCAGAACTCTGCCCTCCTGGCTCTTCCGCTGAAATCAGCATATTTATCAATTAGTGCTTCTTTATAATAATCAATTGGGTCCATCTACTTTTTTATATTTTCAATGGAAATTAAAGGGTTGGCGTTCCAGGTAACCGGATAATTAGATAATCCTTTTCAAAACATAGACCAATTAAGTTTATAGAGTCATTTATATTTACAATTACTAAAATTTCTCTAAGAAATCATCCTTTTTAGATCTGCTTACTGGGATAACCGATCCATCATCCATGATGATTTGTCCGTTTTTACCCCGTATGTATTTCTTGATGTAATTCATATTGATGATGTGTGACTGGTGAACCCGCACAAAATTCTGCTGTTGAATGAGGTCTGAAATATGCTTGAGGGTTTTAGATATGACCAGCTTTTTTCCTTCAAGGAGATGTATCGTGCAGTAATTGCCATCTGCTTCACACCGTATGATTTTATCAGTAGTAATAAATTGTAATCCATCGGAAACAGGCACAGCGATCTTACCGGATTTATGTTCAGATGATAGATATTGCATCAGCTTTTCAAGCTTTTGTTCTACAATGTCATTCTTTTCAATAACTACCTTTTCAACTGTTCTGATCAGTTCATCTTCATCAATGGGTTTTAATAGGTAAGCAATGGCATTCACTTTGAAAGCCTGGAGCGCATATTCATCAAATGCCGTGGTAAATACCAGCTTGAAATCAACATGTGGTAACATTTCAATCATATCAAATCCTGTTCCGCCCGGCATTTCAATGTCCAGAAAAACAAGGTCTGGTTTGTGCTTTTTTATTAATTCTACTCCCTCATCTGCTGATTTTCCTTCAGCTATTACTTCAACTTGTGGACAAGACCATTCCAGTTGAGTTGTCAATGAAGAACGACAATGGTCCTCATCATCTATGATAATTGCACGGATTTTTTCCATTCTGATTCTATTTTCTTAATGGGTTTAAGAGATATGATAACTTCCGTACCACTTGGATCAACATGGTCAATATAGTTAATAGACGCATCTACCTGATAAATCTTATTCAGTATATCAACCCGATCCGAAGTGATTTCCATACCATAGGATTTTCGATTCTTATCTAATCGATTTTTCAGTTTCAACGACTCTTGTCTCCCTATTCCATTGTCTTTGATATTTATTTTTATTCTGTCGTCCGTTTCCTTACTCATATAAACATATATGTGGCCCTTGTCTTGAAGGTGTTTTATACCATGCTTTACTGCATTCTCTAAATATGGTTGGATGAGCATGGCTGGGATCATAAAGGATTCCCTGTCGATTTCATTGTCGATATCCATTTTAAAGTCAAATTTATCCCCAAACCTCAATTGTTCCATTTCCATATAAAGATTAACGGCTTCCAGTTCTTCATGGATGGTGACAAATTTTTTCTTGGAGTTATTGAGAATGGTCCGCATCAGCCTTGAAAACTTAGTCAGATACTTAGAAGCGACCCTGGGCTCTTGGTGCATGATGTAATCATTGATGGAGTTAAGGCTGTTAAATAAAAAGTGTGGATTCATCTGCGAACGAAGTGCATCTAATTCTTTTTCAAGAATGCGGTTGTTGGCTATAAGTTTCTCCTCTTCTGATGTTTTCTTCAGTACAAGGTTCCTGTTCTTTTGATTCTGAAATGCGAAGTATCCGAGAAGTGTTGTCAATAAAAATATACCTCCTATGGACATGTAGATGTTGGTTTTTCTCCTCGCTTCCAGTTGGTTGATTTCATTCTGGTGATTGATTTCCTGAATTTCTTTTTCCATTTCAAAGATCTCATAATATTGATTGGCACTATTGGATTGACTTTCTACCAATTCTTCTATTTTGCCCTCTTTGAATAGATCTTTTTCTTCCAGTATGCTATTGGCCAGTGTAAGGTTTCCTCGCTTTTTTGCCAGGTCATATCTTAAATCCAGTAATTCCTCTGCTATGTCCTGGTATTCTTTATCAGCGGACCATTCCTGTATCTGATCAATCATTTGCTCACTATTATAGAGTTGATTTTGATTAAAGTAAAACCTTGCAAAATCTACCCCCGTCTTACACATCTGCAATACATTTCCTGATTCTTCTCCATATTTTGTAGCCTCTCTGTATAAAGTTTCTGCAGAGGATGGATTTAATACTGCAGTAATATTGGCTTTAAGTCTGATCAGCTGACCCATTTTAGTAGAGTCTTTTCTTTCCAGGTAAATGTTGATGGATTGATCTATATTTTCAAGTGCTGATTTCATGTTTTCATCCTGATATTCTACGAATGCCATAGAATAGTAACACATTCCTTCTCCGCGACGATAATCGGCCTTTCGGGCCATTTCAAGACATTCCGTACAGTATGCACGAGCATCATCCAGCCTTCCACTTCTCAACTCCAGGTCAACTAAAAATTGGAGGTTGTGAACCATACCTGAAAGATTATCTGAAATCCGATCCAGTTCAATCACCTTCTTGATGTAATAACTGGCACTGTCAGGTTGACCCATCTTGTGAAAAATTATTGCCAGGTTAAAGTATCCACTTCCCATGTCAATTTTATCCCCTGGAGTTTGAGAGATTCTTTCCGCTCTTTTAATGAGTTCTTTGGCTTCAATGAGCTTTCCTTCTATTTCCAATACATATGCAGCATTCACGTATCCAGCAACTGCAGATTGGTAGTCTTTCAACCCTTTTGCTATCTGTGCTTGACGCAAATAATAATAAAAGGAACTATCTAATTGGTTTTTATAATAGTATACGTCTGCCAATACTAAGCTTCCAAGCATTTGATAACTGGCATCATTATTAGTCTTCGCTTTATCCTCATATTCTTTCTTCAGTTTTTGTGCATCTTCAATACTAAGTGCATAATCAAGCTCCATTATTTCATTGCTGATAATGACTTTCTTTTCTATATCACTTGTATTTCTGTATTCTTCGAGTTTCCATCTAATGGTATCCAAAACTTGTCCGTTAGTGACAAAAGACCCAAATACAATGGCTAAGGTTACAATCAATCGAATTGAAATGGAATTCATAAATGACAATATGTTCATCTGATATTTCATCTGGCTTTTTAAGATAGCACTAATCTTGGATTAAAATAAGATCGGTTTTTGTAAATCACATTAAAAGTAATGTCTATCTACCATTATTGCTGTTGATAATATGTGTGTGAGGTATATCAATGAGTAGTTGGGAAAAGAAAAGATTTAATTATTGAAAGGTATGATCTCATCATATACTATCGTAATGCCAAGAATACCTAAAACCTCTTCATACCCCGTTTTCCCAAATAATTACATCAATTCCTCAATCCCTAACCCAAATTCCCCATATACCCATTTAGACCCAATTCCCTCCTTATTGGTGAATAGATTTGTAGGAACAATTAACCCAGATCCTCCAATACTATGAAAACAATCAGTGTAATTTTATTCACCTTCATCAGCGGGTTTATATTTAGTCAAGATGTAGAATGGTATACCCACTTTGATTCCGAATTGCGACAATCATTAAGATCTGTAGAAGTGTCAGAATCAGGAGAAATCATCACGAGCATAACATCATATGGAGATTTTATACCCGATATTTCTAACCCAAATCAAAAACTTGTTCAGACTGGGTCATATGGTGCCGTAATTGGAAAATATGGAGAAGACGGAAGTCATATCTGGAGTTTTTTGCTCAGTAATGAAGGGCGGACTGAAGTTACAGACCTGGTTCTTGACAACCAGGGAAATGTTGTAATCATTGGACAGTTTAATGGTTCAAGTGCAGTAGATATGGATCCAGATGAAGGTGTAACCTTCTTTCAGGGAGGTAATTCAGATCATAGCTTTATAGCTAAATATTCCCCCGAAGGAAGTCTGATATGGGCACTTCCTTATTATGAAGCAGCAGCAGGTAACCACTATATTGATACTGATGCTACTGGAAATATTTTTGTTTTGAGTCGTTTCCTTGGCACCATTACACCCTATGATGGAACTGAATCCATTATATCAACCGGAACCGGTGCGGATGCATTTATAGCTAAATATGATCCGGATGGAAATCTATTGTGGACTTACTCAATAAAAAGTGATGAACGGATCAATCCATCATCCATCCAGATCATTAATGGGAAGGTCGTCAGTCTGGTAGGGTTTGTTGATCATATATCCACAGGAAGTAATGATTATAATGGTACTCATTCCGGTACCAATTATATCATTCTTACCCTCAGTACCGATGGCAATTATGAAAGCTCAATAATGTATGGAGCTGAAGCCAATTTTTACATAGTAGGAATTGAACCCATACAAGAAGATTACATCATTTCAGGAAGATTCAATGGAAGTTTTTCTTACAATGGATCAGAAATGATCAGTTCAACTGATGGTTTTGATGCTTATGTTGCAAGGATAGAACAGAATGGTACAGTAAAATGGATGAAAACAGCAGGTGGAATGGGAAATGATTTCATGAACCTGCTGGGTGTTACCTTAGACGGTAATATAGAACTGGGTTTGTATTTTGAAGATGATGTGTCTTTTCTTGATAATTCCTACATCTCAGCAGGAAAATTCGATTATGTGATATTACAATTGAATGTAAATGGTGAATTTGTGTTTGATCAACACATTGCCACCCAGGAATCTGACTTAATCAATTATTTTAGCTCAGAACCTGACGGATCAGCCCTGGTAATAGGGGGTTTCCGAAATACCCTGGACATCGATATCTTAAATGAAGACAACTCTATAGCAGTAACTTGTGATGATGATGCTGACATCTATTTTGTAAAATATAGAGCATCCTCAAGCCCTGTCACTGATGAAATTCCTGAAAGTAATTTACTGATTTACCCAAATCCATCTGATGGCTATATTAAACTACGCAGCGATTCTCATCAACCCCTGGGGCAGGTAAGGATTTATAATATCTATGGCCAATTGGTACATTCTGAGTACTCAACATTAACGTCTGAGCTGGAATTGAATTTACCCGATCATCCAGGTATTTATTTTCTTCATGCCGGTGGACAAACAATTAGAATCATTAGGCAATAAAATTCTTAACATTCTATATCAGGTTTCAGGTTTTCCTGTGAGCATGAAATAAGCATTTTCTCAAATATTTATTCCATTACCCCAGATACATACCCATTTTACCCAATTCTACATTGGTACTGATTTCCAACATTTTATGTGATAATTTCAATATATAATTAATCTTATTACCATGAGAAAGCAATTGATCTTAACAGTGATTTTATGTGTGTTGATACTTGATTTATCGGCACAAGTTGGAATCGGAACCACATCCCCTACTACCAATCTTGATCTCGTAACGGTCTTAGATACCACCGTATTAATTTCTGAAGATTTCCAGGACGAAGACAAGGGAGTTATTTATACCAGCGGTGATGAGCAATGGCTGATCACTTCACCGGGATATAATTCTGAATTTGGATTTCAATCACCCAATGTCATCAATGGCGATCAGGCAACAATAAATATAGACGCTACTATTCCTGCTAACCGTGTGGGTATATTGGAATTTTGGATTAAGATTGATCTTACTACTAGTGGGACCATGGATATCAATGGACAATTGTATACCAAGGATCAGAATACCGGCTGGACTAAATTTTCTTTTCCTCAATCAGTTGGCTTGAATAAAAATATGATCACCGTTATATCTGATGGGAGTACTAATGATCCAGGGACTGTAACCATCGATGATGTTATGGTATTTTATACTGACAACCATGCCATTAGGATCAGCGATGGCAGTGAAGGAGATGGTAAATTTTTGGTAAGTGATGCTTTTGGCAATGCTACATGGAAGAATGATATTCACATGCACAACCAAATCAAAGATAATGATGGAGACACCTATGTAGTTGTAGATGATACAGATGAAATTAGACTGGCTGCAAACGGGGTTGATGTATATTACCAAAATGAAGACAGTCTGAGAATAAATACCAGTCACCTATCCTGGGGTACTACTACAAGCACCTCGCCTGGAGTATTTGCAACAGCATGGGGTATAGGAACTACGGCCTCCGGAAATTATGCTACCGCTTTTGGCACTGGTTCCATTGCTTCAGGATTATATTCTACTACCTGGGGAGGTGGAGAGGCAAGGGATCAGCATGGTACAGCATGGGGTAATAGTATCGCTCATGGTATTCATTCTACTGCCTGGGGGCAGGGTAACTGGGCAGATGAATTAAGTACTGCTTTTGGTTTTGGAAATAATGCCATTGGTAAGGTTTCTACTGTCTGGGGTTTTCAAAACACTGTTAGTGGAGATACGAGTACCGCTTGGGGTGTCAGAAATACCTCTGATTTATCGGCAAGAAAGTCCACAGTGTGGGGAGAAGAAAATTCAGTTTCAGGAGAATTATCTACTGCGTTTGGTAAAAATACAGAAGCATCAGGTTTTATCTCCACTGCCTGGGGTATAGCATCTATTGCGTCTGGAAATTACGCAACTGCGTTTGGTACTTCCACGACAGCATCAGGTACTTTCTCGACGGCCTGGGGAAGCACAAGCAAAGCCGAAGGGCCAAGATCCACTGCTTGGGGAACAAGTTCTGCCAAAAGTAATCTAGCCACGGCCTGGGGTGTTGCCAATGAGGCCTATGAGAACGCCACGGCCTGGGGGATTGCCAATGATGCACTAGGCACTAATTCGACGGCCTGGGGGTACAGAAATACCGCACAAGGAGACAGCAGTACAGTATGGGGAGCAAATAATAATATTATCGGAAATTTATCAACAGCTTGGGGTGAATCAAATCATGTAAATGGTATCAATGCAACTGTCTGGGGTAATAGAAATGTTGCATCAGGAGATTCCAGCACCGTATGGGGAGGAGGAAATACAGCTAGTGGTCGGAATGCTACTGCATGGGGTACCGGAAATACTGCCGGAAATATCAGTGCTACGACCTGGGGCAATGCCAATAATGCTGGTAATGATTATGCTACTGCTTTCGGTCAATCCAATACCATAACAGGATATGCAGGAACAGCATGGGGGTTGTTAAATACTGTATCAGGAACTCGTGCTACTGCTTGGGGACGTAGTAACATTGCAGGAGATATACAATCTACCGCGTGGGGAAGAAATAATACCAGCAATGCATTTTTCTCCACTGCCTTTGGTGAGCAGGATACAGTTATAGCATCTCACGGTACCGCATGGGGCTTTAGAAATAAAGCAGCAGGTGAAAAATCTACTGTATGGGGTGAATTAAACATCGCCTCTGGAAATTACAGTACTGCCTGGGGTTTCCTAAATGAAAGTTCTGATGAGCATGGTGTTGTCTGGGGAAGATTTAATGATGTAACTGGAATTTTAGCAACATCCTGGGGACAATATAACGATGTGAGCGGATTCGGTGCTACTGCCTCAGGTTCTAACAATAACGTATCAGGAGAACACGCAACAGCTCATGGTAAAAATAATAATGCGTCTGGTGTTTTTACTCTAACTTCTGGAAATCACCTTAAAGCTGATGCATATATGATGACTGCCTTTGGAAGGCATAATAATACTGGAGATCTTCCCGGATTTTCAAATCAATGGTTTGATGAGGAAAGGTTATTTGTAATTGGGAATGGCTATGTAGATCAACTTGATTTTGATACTATAACTAACGACGCATTTAGTGTTTATAAAGGTGGAAATGTAGGCATTAACTTTGGCTTTGGGGACCATCCAACTGAAAAACTTGAAGTCAACGGCAATGTTCTGGTCAATGGCGATGTAGATGCTGATAGTTATATTACTACCAGTAGTGATAGGAGAATTAAGAAGAATTTGAAGCCAATAGAATATGGATTAAATGATATTCTTTCTCTTAAACCTCTTTCCTACGATCAGTACAAGTATCACTTCCCCAACAGTCAATTCTCATTGAAAGAGGGCTATTCTCCACAAGCATCCATCGGACTGATAGCACAGGAGGTCTATGATATTATTCCAGAAGCAGTCAAAAAACCGGAAGATGAAAACAAGAAAATCTGGAAGTTGGACTATACCAAACTCATTCCCGTCCTAATCAACGGCATCAAAGAATTGAATGGTAAAAACAACGATCTGCAATCAGAAAATGAATTGCTTAAAAAAGAATTGCTATTCCTCAAAAGTCAGTTTGCCGATCTGGATGATAGGCTATCTAAAGCTGGATTATAAAAAACTCCTGATATGAAACACTTTAATCTTTTTTTGATCTTCGTTATATCAATTACTTATTTGAAATCTCAAGTGTCTCAGCAGGATTCCCTTGCCTTGGTAGATTTTTATAATGCTCTGGATGGACCAAACTGGAACAATAACAACAATTGGTTGTCAGATCAGTCCGTATCCAATTGGAATGGTGTGGGAGTATCCGGTGATCGCGTTAATAGGATTGATTTACGCAGAAATAATCTGAAGGGTGTCATTCCTTCATCCTTTTCTGCACTGGATAAATTAACGATGGTAGATGTGTCAGAGAATAATATTACGGATATTCCGGATCTATCTGCAATGATTGACATGATCCAACTCAACCTGGGTAACAATATGTTATCGGAATTCCCGGTGGGTATAGCCAATATGACCAGATTGAATAACCTCTTTCTGATAGATAACCAGATTACAGGTCAGATTCCTGATGACTTAAGTTCGCTCACCCTTCTTAAAAGGGTCTCTTTTGGGAACAACCCTTTATCAGGACCTGTGCCTGATATGAAAGGATGGACCTTACTGGAACAACTACACCTCAGTAATAGTGACTTGTCAGGTGATTTATCTGATGTACTACCTGCTTCCGGGTCCATGAACAATCTCAATGCCGAAAACTGTCTTCTCACCGGAAGCATTCCATCATCAGCGTTTCTTAAAGGAAGTGATGTCATCATTATATTTACCAATAATGACATCGAGGATATTACCAGATTAGATGAATTAATGATCAGAAGATTATGGACGAGAGACAACAGACTGGATTTTGCCAATTTATTGCCTTTTCTGGAAAATGTCGAGGACTTTAGATATGATAGCCAAAAACCCATTTTAGCTCCAGAAACCAGAAATGTGATTCCTGGGGGCAACATTACCTTAGTATCTGATATTGATGGTGCAGGCACTTCTTACCAGTGGTACAAAAATGACGAATTAATTGAAGGAGCTACTGCTGTAGAATGGGTGATTAATAATGCTGATGAATCAGATGTCGGAGTCTACTATTGTTCAGGGACTCATCCTGAGTTTCCGGGGATGACGTTGACACAAACTCCAACAATGTTAACGGTAGATCATTCAACTTCCATAAACGAGGTAAATCCTGAAGTTAATCTTTATCCTAATCCATTTACCGAAAGGGTAATGATATCTTCAACAGAAATCATTGATCAAGCAGTGGTCTACAACATGCAAGGCCAGCAAGTTCTTACGGTAAATCCCGGTTCTGACCGCTTTCAATTAGACCTATCTGGTTTACCTGATAGCCAATATCTGTTATCAATCCTGAGTAATTCTGTGAGCAAGAGCCAAATCATCATTAAACAATAATTCAATGGTTTATTCATTTTCCAACAGTCGGATAAAGAAGATTTTCCTTTTAATAATGGTACTGTATGTATGCGGTAAATTATTATAATTGTCTGATTATCAATTTTTTATAATTATATAAGCTTCCTATTTTATTCACCTTCCAGCATTCATCTTACACAGAACAATAACATAAATCATAATCAATTTCCATTTCTGATACAATCAGTTAATCATTTCTGAAAGAGGGAAATCGAATGGTCATGACTTCAAGGGTTTCTCCTGTAGACAATACTTGGTCAGATAAGGATATCAGTGATAGGTAATATTTATTGTCATTAAATGAGGGGGGCTATTTGTGATCCTGTATACTTATTAATAAAGCTTTTATTTTGTTTAATGCTCATTTTCTTATCTATTGTGTCATTACATTGAAAACCATAAGTGCTTATTGTTGTTTTCAAATGCAGCGATAAAACTTAATTATTACTTAATCCGTCGAAAATATCATGCTGCTTATCGAACACTTCATACTTTAGGCAAATTTTATTTTTTCAACAATTATTTGAATCCAAAATAACTACAAAAAATGAAGCAATTATTAAGTCTGATATTGATGCTTGGGTTCCTGCAGGTTTCTGCCCAGGATAATACCAATCAGAATAAATTCAGGCAATTATACCAGGAATTGCCTACGCCTAATTCCTACAGGAATGCTAGCGGTGCACCGGGTCCTGAATACTGGCAGCAGACTGCTGATTACAAGATTAAGATGAAATTGGACGATGCCAATCAGCGATTGTATGGTGATGAAACCATAACTTATCATAACAATTCTCCTGATCAGTTGACTTATCTGTGGTTACAATTAGATCAGAATAGGAGAGCTAAAGATTCTGATTCCTATAAAATTGCTCCTTCAGAAGTAACTGAAAATATTTCGATCCGACAGATCATGCGTGCAGAACCTACTTTTGACGGTGGATTTAAAATTGATCATGTAAAAGATCTTGAAGGTAAGGACATGCGATATATCATTAATAAAACGATGATGCGCATTGACCTCCCTACCCCGCTGAAACCTGGAGAATCTACATCATTCAGCATTAAGTGGTGGTATAACATCAACAACACCAGAGTAGAAAGAGGAAGATCTGGATATGAAAATTTCCCTGAAGATGACAACAATGTTTATGTTATTGCTCAGTTTTTCCCCAGGTTGTGTTCTTACAATGATGTAGAAGGATGGCAGAATAAACAATTTTTAGGTCGAGGTGAATTCACCTTAATCTTTGGTGATTATGAGGTAGAGATTACAGTTCCTGATGATCACCTGGTTGCAGCATCAGGTAATTTATTGAATCCTGATCAAGTATTAACCAAGGAACAAAAGAACAGGTGGAAACAAGCTATGAAAGAACATGTTCAGCCTGTAACCATAGCCTCTCTCGATGAAGCAGAAGAAAGAATGAAATCCAAGTCTACCAAGATGAAGACCTGGAAGTTTAAAGCAGATAATGTAAGGGATTTTGCTTTTGCAACATCAAGAAGATTTATCTGGGATGCAATGGGTGTACCGATGAGTGATGGTAGGACTGTGATGGCACAATCGATGTGGGTTAAAGAAGGGGATTGCTTATGGAGTAAGTACTCAACCAAGGCCACTGCTCATACCATTAAGTGGTATTCTCATTATACATTTGATTATCCTTATCCAGTGGCTTGGTCTATAGATGGAAGTATGGGTATGGAATATCCGATGATCTGTTTTAATTATGGAAGGTGTATGGATGATGGGACATATACTCAACGGATGAAGTATGGTCATATTGGGGTAATCATTCATGAAGTGGGACACAATTGGTTTCCAATGATTGTCAACTCCGATGAAAGACAATGGACCTGGATGGATGAAGGGGTAAATACGTTTGTTCAGTATTTAACCGAAGTCCAATGGGAGAGAAATTACCCGATCAGGCGAGGACCTGCACATAAGATCACCGGCTATATGGGAGGTGATAAATCTAAGATCTCCCCCATCATGACCAATTCAGAATCGATATATCAATTTGGTAACAACGCTTACGCAAAACCAGCTACAGCATTGAACATTCTTAGGGAGACGATCCTGGGGAGAGAATTATTTGATTATGCATTCAAAGAATATGCTAATCGATGGAAATTTAAGTCCCCCTCCCCTGCCGATTTATTCAGAACATTGGAAGATGCTTCTGCAGTAGACCTGGATTGGTTCTGGAGATCATGGTTCTATACCAATGATCATGTAGATCAGTCATTAAACAGTTTTCAAGCATTCCAGATTAATACAGAAAATCCGGAAGTTGAAAGTAAAATCGCTAAAGATAAAAGAGATCGAGAGCTCACTCATATAGGTGTGATCAGAAATAGAGAAGAGATTGAACAGACGTACGAAGAGATGGATCCTACCATTAAAGATTTTTATACTGACTATGATCCATTAGATATCAATGCACTGGATATCCAGGAATACAATGAGTTTCTGGCCAATCTTTCTGAAGATGAAAGAGCCATTCTTGAAGCTGGAAAATATTACAATCAGATCGAGATTGAAAGCAAGGGTGAAATTCCAATGCCCATCATCGTCCAATTCAAGTATGAAGACGGGACAGATGAAACCTTTAGAATTCCTGCTGAAATATGGAGATTCAATGCCAAGGTGGTGAAGAAGATCATCCCAACAGATAAAAAGGTTGTTGAAGTCATTTTGGATCCATTCCTTGAAATCGCTGATGTAGATATTTCAGATAACTTTTATCCTCCAAGACAAGAGGTCGATCGATTTGATGTATTCAAGCAGAGAAGAAGTAATGAAAATCCAATGCAGAGAGATAGAAGGGCTAAAAAAGTAATACGTCCTTAAGAATAATATTTCAATAGTTGATTTGATATTTAGAAGGTGGTTCTTATTAAAGGATCACCTTTTTTATTATCTATCGGTGATTACCCATTGAAACGTGAGTCGAATAAATGTTTCACGTGGAACAATACACTATTTAAAATATAATATGTTCCACGTGAAACATACTACATACTTGTGATCCATTCTCTTATCAATTCTACCCCTTCTTTGTGAACCAGTTTCCTCCCCATTTCAGGCATCATGATCTCCGGATCAGAACTTTCCATTCTGTATACAATAATAGAAGCATCTGGGTTTCCAGCTGTTATATCATACAATCTGTCTCCAGATGCCTTTCCGGCAGCCACAGGACCTTTATTTACACCCATCTTAAATAAATCCTTCTCATAGTAGTTAAGGTTTAGACCTGAGGTCTTAGCACTTCCCTCAGGTCGATGACAGTTTCCACAATTACTATCCAGGTAAGACCTGGCTCTCATATCAAGATCATGTGACAAATCTGAATAATCCACCAGAGCATCTATGGATTCTGTTTCAGGCATATTACTGATAAAAGGTCTGTAATAATCCAACTGATTTGTTTCCAGTCCATCAATGACCACCATTTTATTTAATTGTCGTGCCGTAGGTCCGATTGGGAAGGTCCCTTGATCTTTCATGTGACAATTCTTACATTGATTGATATCAGGGACTGAATACAATATGTTATGTTTATTGCCTTCATCATCTGTAGCCACAACTGGAAGATCAGCTCCCAGCATATGGAAATACGCCTCTGTCTGTTCATCATTCCATATATAGGTGATCGGTCTCCACCCGAATGGTTCATGGATGAGTAACCTGGTTTCAATGATCTTCTTTTTACCGCTAGAGTCCGGATAAAAGAAATTCTTTATTAAGGTTGTACCTTCAGGAAAATCAAAGACTTCTTTATCATTAAATGTTATGGTCTTACCCATTGGTAATGATACAAACCGTTCCTTGCCGGCATAATCACTAAAAAGTGGACTGTTTAACTCGTACTTCATTACATTCTCTGCAGGAACTAAATCACCAAGTTTACCAGAAAAGAATCCATACATGGATAATTTAATCTTACCCATACCATAACTTTTGATCTTGGTGGTATCAATAACAAAAGCATTATTTACTCCTTCATTATCAGAAAGAGATCCAGAGTCTTTACAAGAAAACACAAAGATTATTAATACACAGATGATAATTGATCGGTACATGAAAAGTCAGTTATATCTTCAGTTAAACCTTTAAAGTCGTTTCCGGCATCCATCGCAAGAAATTTAATATTTTTCTCGTCAATACATATTTGATAGTAAGGATTGGTCTTTCCATCTTTCACGTATTCAGGAGGTCTGATTCCATCGTAAACTACATCAGGAATTCCAAATCCACTCTTGGTCAGAAATAGTTTTCCGAAGTCAGTAGAGATGTTAGGCATCCAGGAAGTATTGTTGTAAGCATTGTCATGCAAATAGATTTGTCCAGGATAAGGATCATAGTCTTCATCATTTCTATAATCTGTAACCGTCCTTACTCCCCCATAAGCATTTACAGGATCTGCATCAATATCCTTTTCCATCGCAGCAACCAGGTTATAAGAAATGATTCCTACGCCCAGTGTATTATGATCAGAAATCGTATTACTATATATTTCAACATCATTAGTAGCTAAAACCAACATGCCTGTCCCTCCAGGGATATTACTTACAATAGCTCCCTTTATGCCGAAATTCTTTCTATTATTGGATGTAACGATGTTATCGTACACTTTTATATTCTTTCCATACCTAGTCAATCCCGGTAGATTAAATACCAATATACCCCCGGTATTATCGTATGCTTCATTTCCATAGATCAATACATCATCACTGTTTTCACTTTCAATACCAGCAACATTTTGGTACGCTATGTTATTCCTGATGACTACTTTTTCTGATTGTCCTACATAGATACCCGCATCAGAGGAACCCATAGCTTCACATTTCTCAATCAATACATTCTTACATATGACCGGATATAATCCATAAGATCCGTTCTCTGAATTAATAGTTCCTGTCCATGCAGCTTTAACCCTCCTGAAAGTAATTCCATCAGTATCCATTACTTTAATATTATCACCAACAGCATCTTCTACTGTAAAGTCTTCTAAAACTATATTAGAGCTATTACTAATCCTTATTCCTTCAGCACCTTCTGTCTGTCCTTTGAAACT
Organism: Saprospiraceae bacterium; assembly: GCA_013002995.1. Lineage (GTDB taxonomy): Bacteria > Bacteroidota > Bacteroidia > Chitinophagales > Saprospiraceae > JABDLO01. Next base: position 23,194 of record JABDLO010000129.1, read on the forward strand.
CAGTACTGTCTTATCAATTCCTTTGCCACGTATTGTAACATGATGCACTCCTTCCAGAGCAAGAGAACGAGAGAACAAGAAATGTCCTTCAGGAAGTTCTATAATACTACTGTCCTTTGCTATGATAAATTGAGTTAACAATTCATCTTGTTTATCCTGAAAATTACGCTCAGGATCATATCTGTCAGGAATTGAATTGAATGCCCACCATCCGATTAATAGAATTGAAAGCACAACAAGTATAATTATGATCTTTTTTATCATAAGTTAAGTATATGAATAAGAATAAATATAAGAATAGAAATGAGAAGAATATGAACGTGTACTATTAGTCGCTTTTTAACCTCATTAATATGGCTGGATTAAGCTTCAATTCTTTCTAGAAAATTACCAAGGATCTTATTAAACTCTTCAGGTCTTTCCATCATAGGAGCATGACCACATTTTTCTACCAGATGTAACTCAGAAGTTGATATCAATTCATGAAATTTTTCACCCACCCACGCAGGAGTAACTTCATCTTGTTGACCCCAGATCAGAAGGGTAGGCGTCTTTATATGGTGCAATTTATCACCAAGATTGTGTCTAACTGCAGATTTTGCAGTTGCAACAATCCTGATTGCCTTATTTCTATTATTTACGATGTCAAATATCTCATCCACCAACTCCTTAGTAGCAACAGCAGGATCATAAAACACGGACTCAGCCTTTTTCTTGATGTATTCATAGTTTCCTCGCTTAGGAAAACTACTACCCATAGCTGATTCAAATAATCCCGAGCTTCCCGTTAAAGTCATAGACTTAACCTTATCAGGTCTCTTCATGGCATACAACTGGGCTATATGTCCTCCAAGAGAATTTCCAAGAACATGTACCTGCTCAAATGCTTTAAAATCAATAAAGCGATCTACATAATCAACAAGACCGGATACAGTCAATTTACGTAGAGGTAAATCGAAGATAGGGAGCAATGGAATGACAACATTATGTGTCTTTTGGAAATGCGTAATGATTCCCTCAAAGTTACTCAATGCTCCCATAAGTCCATGCAGCAATACAAGAGGCGTTCCTTCTCCTCCGGTTTCTACATACTTAAACTCTCCCTCTGTTTTGATGTTCCAGTCTTTCAAATCCTTTCAAGATTATTTTAACCGGGCACAAAATAATATAATTATGATTGAAATCGATAGTTCATATACAAAGATGCTGTTAACAAGCAAAGTGCTACAGCCTGATGCATCACTCCATAAAATAATGGAATACTTCCCTGACAATTGATAACTGTTAATATCCCCAGAAGGACCTGGATTATCAACAAGGTTACCAACACAAAAGCTCCTTTATTTACTACAGGTTTTGGTCTTGATTTAATGATCTTATATACCATATAGATTCCAGTAAAAAATAGGAGATAAGCCAGTGATCTATGAATCAAGTGGATCAATGCAGGCATGAATAAATTTCGATCGTAGTAATTGAAGTTATACACGCTCCACTCCTCACTGTTAAAAACGATCTGTGGAATAAGTTCACCATTCATATCAGGCCACGTAGGAAAGATAACTCCAGCTTTCATACCAGACATAATCCCCCCAAAAAATATCTGAATCCATAATATGTATGTGAATATCAATGCAATCTTTCTAAATCTGGATCGCTCTACAATATTATCAAGTCCTGATCTCGGAATCTTGGTAAGAAAGTACGTCCATAACAAATATGAGTAAACGGCAAAAGCTATACAGAGATGAAGAGATAATTTATAGGCATTGACCCATGGTCTTTCCACCAGGCCACTGGCTACCATGATCCAACCAAAACTAGCTGCCAATCCAGCTAATAGAAATACTACACCTAATCTTTTTAATAGTGGCTTTTGTACCCAACCTTTAATCAGAAAGTAAATCAAAGGAAAAAGAAAAACAAATCCCATTGTCCTGGCCCACAATCTGTGAACCCACTCCCAGAAATAAATAAACTTGAAGGAGCCGGATTGAAAGATTGATCCCATTTCCATACCTTCATTGATCTCCTTGTATTGAGGAGTATCTTTGTACAGATTAAATTCTTCATCCCAAGCCTTTTCTGACATAGGCGGAAGTGTTCCGGTAACTATTTCCCATTTGGTAATTGAAAGTCCTGAACCGGTTATTCTGGTTATTCCTCCCACAATAACCTGGACGAATAACATTACCAATCCAATGAATAACCATATTTTGACAAATCTGTGTGTTTCCATAATTTCTGATTAGGCAAAGATAGTTTGAGAACATGGAATTCAAAATGAAGGTTTACTCACACTCTATTATTTATATTAATAATAAATACTTTAAATAGATAAACCATTATTATTATAAAGGCTGTGGATTTGTGGGTAATAAAAGTAAATGAATTTGATTTTTACAATAGTAACATAAAGTAACTTTAAATTAAAATAAATATATTTATAATATATTGATAATCAGATATTTAACATTTTTAGTGTTGATAGTTGATAATTACTAACAGAATAATTATTCATACTTGTCTCTGATGAATGGATATGGATAAGTCATGGTTTACTAACGATGATTAACACACTTTGCATTAAAATGGGGTTTTGCACATACCTATGAAAGATATCAAGAAATAACTTACAAAAACCGTGTTTATAAACACTTTTATAAACAGGTGATAATGTACCTTTAACAGATTATGATTAGTCCTAATGTTTATAACCTATGAGAGCAGTTATCCAAAGAGTGAGTGAATCCAGTGTATCAATAGAGGGAAAAGTAGCAGGTAAAATAGGAAATGGTTACATGATTCTGCTTGGTATCGAACATGAGGATTCAGAAGAGGATATTGAATGGCTGGTGCAAAAGATCCATAAACTTAGGGTCTTCTCAGATGATGAAGGTAAGATGAATTTATCTATTGCCGATGTTAGAGGATCTTTCCTTGTCATCAGTCAATTTACACTTCATGCATCTACAAGGAAGGGAAATCGGCCATCTTATATTAAAGCTGCACGACCGGTACAAGCCATACCATTGTACGAAAAATTCAAAAGCAGACTTAGAGAAGTCTCCGGATTACAAGTGGAGGCAGGAGAATTTGGTGGAGATATGAAAGTTTCCCTGATTAATGACGGTCCGGTAACGATTATAATGGATACCAAGTTAAAGGAATAGAGGTGTCAACGTAAATTCAAAGTTTGATAAACTTTGAAACAATAGGATTATTATCAGTAACAACTTGTAAAATATATATTCCCGGTTCTAAATCTCCAATAAATAGTTTTTGCGTGGCACTAATTTGTTTAAACACTACTTTTCCTTTCCAATCAAGAATTTTTACTTTCTGATCGTCATGTTTTCCAACATGAAGAAAATCTGTTGCTGGATTAGGGTATACATTGAATTCGTGAACTGACTGAGACGATATCTTAATGATATCTGAATATTCATAGTTTCCATTAATATCCATTTGCTTTAAGCGATAATAGGATACACCCATATATGGACGATGATCTATAAATGAATATTGTTGCAATTTATCTGAAGATCCTAATCCCTGTATAAACCCAATTTTATCCCAATTCCTGCGGTTAACGGATCGTTCAACTTCAAATCCTTCATTATTCAATTCCATACTTGTTGACCACATCACCTCTACATAATTTTCCTTCCTCAATGCCTTAAATTCCAACCATTCTATTGGTACTATGCTACATGTCGATTCAATTTCAGATCTGGTGTTACATCCTGTTGTATTATTAGAAATAGATGCCCCATTTCCAGCATCATCAAGATAATTGCAGATATTCTGATATGTGCAATCCGTTAAATTAATGTTGTTACTGATGTATAGCCAGTCAATAGGTATTGGATCAATATTTTCTAATCCTTCTAAGTTATTCAATGCACTACAGGACTGAACTGTAATCCAACGATCTACATGTGTAATATTGGAAAGGTGAGTCAAAGTTGACAAAGATGCATTATTAAATATGTATAAATCCCTGCCTACATATTCAATATTATGAAGCCCATTGAGATCAGGTAACTGATCATTTCCATTGATTTCAAGATCAAAGCCAATAGAACTCAACCCAGAAAATGTATTTATATCAGTTAATATGGGGTTGAACGCAATTCTTAAGTCTCCTCCAACTCCGGTCAGTGAGGAAAGACTACCAACAGACATTAGTAAATTGTTGCTTGTAATTTCCAATGTAGCACCGACCGATGATAAACTATTTAATCCATCTATGGACAAAAGATTGTCGTTATTATGGATGGAAAATATTCCTCCCACCGATTGTAAATTACTTAATCCATTTAAAGATGTAATATCATTACTTGAGATTGATAATAATCCTCCCACTGAAGTCAGCATTGGCATAAAGCCAGGATTACTTATTCCATTATTGATGATTCTTAAGGCACCCGGAATATCTGTAATACCTTCTAAACCACCACTACTGAATAAGTTTATATTACTTATAATTTCAACATTTCCACCGACCTGATTAATGTTGTTCAAACCAGAAATAGACAAAATATTTCCATTATTACTTATTTCCAGATCAACTCCTACCATAGTTATATTATGAAGACCGTTGAAAAGAATAATGGCATCATTGGATCTGATCCTCAAGCTTCCATTGATCGATTGAAGCTGAGACAAACTTGCCAGGCTCGTAATAAGATTATTCGATTCTTCTTGAATAATAAGATCTCCATCAATCGTCGTACATCCAGGATAATTAATAGGAAATGAATCTATCTGGGTCTGTCTTTTTAAAGTGATACCTCCTGTCAAACAAATCTGTGAAAATGAAATGGATGTTGAGATTATAATCACAAAAAATAGTGCCGGAACCTTCTTACTGAGTAGATATAACATGACTTAGGAATTTATTCCAAGTTCACCCTATATCATTTCATCAACATCTGGGAATTCATCACTTTTATAAAAATCTATGATTTCATAGAGTCGATCGCGGGTTTAAATATCTTTGAAGTATGGAAATAAAAGAGTTACAATCCAGGGTGGATGAATGGATCAATACCATTGGTGTCCGATATTTTAACGAGTTAACCAATATGGCCATCCTTACGGAGGAGGTAGGGGAATTATCCCGGTTATTTGCCCGCATGTATGGCGAGCAATCTTTCAAAGATCCGAAAGAGGAGAAAAATGCAAAGGAATTACTTGCTGATGAAATGGCAGATGTACTATGGGTGTTGACCTGCCTCGCCAATCAGACTGGGGTGGACCTGGAAGCTGCAATTGAAAAGAATATTCAGAAGAAAACCAAGAGAGATAAGGATAGACATAAGCGTAACAAAAAACTTTAATAATATTTTTGAATAATCTTTGATTCACCCTTTAAGTTGGGGCGAAAAGCAAAGATGTTAACTATTAAGTAATATCACTCTTCCAACAAATTATATTCCATCGCCATCCTGACCAACCCTGCTGTATTTCTCAATCCCAATTTATTGAGCATATTCCTGCGGTGAGTTTCAACGGTACCAAAACTGATAAACAGTTTTTCTGCTATTTCTCCGGTAGTATGTTCCTGGACAATCAATGATAGGATCTCTTTCTCTCGTCTGGATAGCTTTGGAAAAAGGGATTTTTCAATTTTTCGGTTCTTGGAATTTTTCAAATCTATGATTTTCAATAACATTTCCTGATCGAATAATACCCTTCCTTCAGCAACACCCAGAATAGATTGTATAATCTCATCTTTACTGGCATTCTTAAGTATATATGCTTTAGCTCCGTATTCAATTAATTTTTTAGTAATGTGCAGATCATCCAACATAGATAGCATGATCACCTTTACTTCCTGATGCTCTTTCTGAATGATTTTACAGGCTTCAATCCCGTTTAATACCGGCATATTGATGTCCATCAACAATATGTCGACCTCATGTTCACTCAGAAAATCGATGGCTTCCTGACCATTGTGCACCGATCCAATGATTTCCATCTGATCATGCGATTGAATGATCAATTTAAGTCCCTCAATGACAAGAGGATGGTCGTCACATAGTAGAATCCCGATCACACGGCTGAATTTAAAGGTATATTGATACTTACAGATGTACCTTTTCCCGGAGAAGTATCGAAATCAATGGTTCCATTCAATTGTTCCACCCGTGATTGAATGGATTTAAGACCCAGCCCATCTCGGATAGTTACTTCATGATAATTAAATCCCTGACCGTTGTCCTCAACAACGAGATTTACCTCGGTTTCGAATTTTGAGATTTGAACCATGATGCTGGAGGCCTGGGCATGCTTTACTGCATTGTTCAATAATTCTTGGACGATGCGGTAGCTGAACAATTCAATCTTTTCATCAAGCCGACTACCATTAAAGCCAAGGGTTTCAAAATCAATCTTAACATCATGAGCCGATAACTCACTTACCAACTTACTGACAGCCATAGGCAACCCTCCGGCACGCAAATCACC